>NZ_JBSAXD010000052.1:0-44256 GCF_053427715.1 Burkholderia sp. MR1-5-21 | reverse complement strand
CTTCGCTGACCGGGCGCCCGACAGGACATCCAACCAGCTCCGCTTCCCCCTTCCGCGCCGCGTTACCGTTAGCGCGAAAGAGGCGTGATTCTAGGCATCTCCCGCGACAAGCGCAAGAGGGTTGGTGAAATAAATTTAAAAGCCCCGTGCGCTGCCGCGCACGGGGCTTTTAGCAAGCAGACGAACCTGATGTCAGCCCGCACGCGGCAGGCCCTCGACGACTCCCTCCATAGAGAGGAGTGCGCCGACGCCCTGCATCGCTTGCCGTATCAGCGATGCTTGAACACCGGCTTCCGTTTCTCGACGAATGCCGCCATCCCTTCCTTCTGATCTTCGGTCGAGAACAGCGAATGGAACAGCCGACGCTCGAAATGCACACCCTCGGCCAGCGTCGACTCGTATGCGCGGTTCACCGACTCCTTGACCATCATGACCGCCGGCAGCGAAAACTCGGCGATTGTCGCCGCAGCTGCGATCGCCTCTTCGAGCAGCTTGTCCGCCGGCAACACGCGCGACACCAGCCCCGCACGCTCGGCCTCCGCTGCATCCATGAATCGCGCAGTCAGGCACATGTCCATCGCCTTGGCCTTCGATACCGCGCGCGGCAGACGCTGTGTGCCGCCCGCGCCCGGCATGATGCCGAGCTTGATCTCGGGCTGACCGAACTTCGCCGTATCCGCCGCGAAGATGATGTCGCACATCATTGCCAGCTCGCAGCCGCCACCCAGTGCGAACCCCGCCACCGCCGCGATGATCGGCTTGCGAATCTGGCGGACGGTCTCCCAGTTTCGCGTGATGTATTCGCCCTTGTAGACATCCATATACGAATAGGTCGCCATCATGCCGATGTCCGCCCCGGCCGCGAATGCTTTCTCGCTCCCCGTCACGACGATCGCGCCGATGCCTTCGTCTGCATCGAATGCCGTCAGCGCTGCGCCCAGCTCGTCCATCAGTGCATCGTTCAGCGCGTTCAGCGCCTTCGGCCGGTTCAGCGTAATGAGGCCGACACGACCTTGGGTCTCCACCAGGATGTTCTCGTAAGCCATCTATTTCTCCTCGCTCAATGAAATGAGAAACGCCTCGCACATGCGAATAATTTGATGCTACCATTCTCCGACCAACCGGTCGGTTAATTAATCGATTCGATCCCTCTCAACGTCTATCAGGCCGCCGCCATGACCCACCCACTGTTCACGAAGCACGAAGACACGCTGAAGCACGCACTCGCCGCCATCGAGAGCCGCGGCTACTGGAGCCCGTTCGTCGAAATGCCGAGCCCCAAAGTGTACGGGGAAAGTGCGAATGCCGATGGTGAGGCCGCGTTCAAGGCGAACCTCGACAAGACCTTCGTGCTCGATCAGCCGGCATCCGGCGACACGGTCGGCGCCGAGCGGTCGCCTTACGGCTTCGGACTCGGTGTGCGGTACCCGAAGTCGACGCCCGACGCGCTGATCGCGGCAGCCGCCGCAGCCCAGCGGACGTGGCGCGAGGCCGGGCCGACCGCGTGGATCGGCGTCAGCATGGAAATCCTCGCGCGCCTGAATCGCGCCAGCTTCGAGATCGCCTATAGCGTCATGCACACGACCGGTCAGGCGTTCATGATGGCGTTCCAGGCCGGCGGCCCGCACGCTCAGGACCGCGCGCTCGAAGCGGTTGCGTACGCGTGGGACGAGCTTCGTCGCATTCCCGGCGATGCGCACTGGGAAAAGCCGCAGGGCAAGAACCCGCCGCTCGCGATGCGCAAGCGCTACATGGTCGTCCCGCGCGGCACCGGCCTCGTGCTCGGCTGCTGCACGTTCCCCACGTGGAACGGCTACCCGGGCCTCTTCGCCGATCTGGCCACGGGCAACACGGTCATCGTCAAGCCGCACCCCGGCGCGATCCTGCCGCTCGCGATCACCGTCCGCATTGCACGCGACGTGTTGCGCGAAGCCGGCTTCGACCCGAACGTCGTGACGCTCCTCGCGACCGAGCCGAATGACGGCGCACTCGTGCAGGACCTCGCGCTTCGCCCGGAAATCAAGCTGATCGACTTCACCGGCAGCACGCAGAACGGCACGTGGCTCGAGCGGAATGCCCATCAGGCGCAGGTCTATACGGAAAAGGCGGGCGTCAACCAGATCGTGATCGATTCCGCAGACGATCTGAAGGCCGTCGCGAAGAACATCGCGTTCTCGCTGTCGCTGTACTCCGGTCAGATGTGCACTGCGCCACAGAACATCTACGTGCCGCGCGACGGGATCCGGACGGCTGACGGCCACGTGAGCTTCGACGATGTCGCGCAGGCGATCGCCGTTGCCGTGCAGAAGCTGACCGGCGATCCGGCGCGCTCGGTCGAACTCATCGGCGCGATCCAGAATGACGGCGTGACCGCGCGAATCGACGAGGCCCGCAAGCTCGGCCGCGTGCTCGCCGACAGCCAGACGCTGCAACACCCCGTCTTCGCCGACGCTCGCGTGCGCACGCCGCTCGTGCTCCAGCTCGATGTCACCGACCGTGAAAAATTCACGCAGGAGTGGTTCGGCCCGATCTCGTTCGTCATCGCGACCGACTCGACGGCCCAGTCGCTCGATCTCGCCGGCGAGATCGCCGCCGGACACGGCGCGCTCACGCTTTCCGTCTACAGCACGGACGATGCAGTGATCGATGCGGCGCACGACGCCGCGGTGCGTGGCGGTGTCGCACTGTCCATCAACCTGACGGGCGGCGTGTTCGTCAACCAGTCCGCCGCGTTCTCGGACTTCCACGGCACGGGCGCCAATCCGGCGGCCAATGCGGCACTGGCCGACTCGGCGTTCGTCGCCAACCGGTTCCGCGTCGTGCAAAGCCGAGTCCATGTTGCCCCGAAGGCCGCACCCGCGGAAGTCGGCCAAACGGCATAACCCGTACGGCCGACGTGCAAACGGCCCACCGTCCTCTACCATGAACGAATCCGCCACCCGGCGGGTTCGTTTTTCACCGATACGCCCATGACTGACGCCTACATCTGCGACGCAATTCGCACTCCCATCGGCCGCTACGGCGGCGCCTTGAAAGACGTTCGAGCCGACGATCTCGGCGCGGTGCCGCTCAAGGCGCTCGTCGAGCGCAACCGCGATGTCGATTGGTCCGCGGTCGACGACGTGATCTACGGCTGCGCGAACCAGGCCGGCGAAGACAACCGCAACGTCGCACGCATGTCCGCGCTGCTGGCCGGCCTGCCGACCACCGTGCCGGGCACGACGCTCAACCGCCTGTGCGGCTCCGGGATGGACGCGGTCGGCTCCGCCGCTCGCGCGATCAAGTCCGGCGAAGCGCGGTTGATGATTGCCGGCGGCGTCGAGAGCATGACGCGCGCACCGTTCGTGATGGGCAAGTCGGCAACGGCGTTTGCGCGGCAAGCCGACATCTTCGACACGACGATCGGCTGGCGCTTCATCAATCCGCTGATGAAGCAGCAACACGGCGTCGACTCGATGCCGGAAACGGCCGAGAACGTCGCGACCGACTACAACATCAGCCGCGCCGACCAGGACCTGTTCGCGCTGCGCAGCCAGCAGAAGGCCGCGCGCGCGCAGCAGGACGGCACGCTCGCACAGGAAATCGTGCCCGTGACGATTCCGCAAAAGAAGGGCGATCCGCTCGTCGTGTCGCGCGACGAGCATCCGCGCGAGACGTCGCTCGAAGCGCTCGCGAAGCTGAAGGGCGTCGTGCGCCCGGACGGCACGGTGACAGCCGGCAACGCGTCGGGCGTCAACGACGGCGCATGCGCCCTTCTGCTTGCCAATGCCGAAGCGGCCGACCAGTACGGCCTGCGCCGCCGCGCGCGTGTGGTCGGCATGGCGACCGCAGGCGTCGAACCTCGCGTGATGGGCATCGGCCCGGCACCCGCCGCCCAGAAACTGCTGCGCCAGCTCGGCATGACGATCGATCAATTCGACGTGATCGAGCTGAACGAGGCATTTGCATCGCAGGGGCTCGCAGTGCTGCGGATGCTCGGCGTCGCGGACGACGATCCCCGCGTGAACCCGAACGGCGGCGCCATTGCGCTCGGCCATCCGCTTGGCGCGTCCGGCGCACGGCTCGTCACCACGGCGCTTCATCAACTGGAACGCACCGGTGGACGTTTCGCGCTCTGTACGATGTGCATCGGCGTGGGCCAAGGCATCGCCCTCGCGATCGAGCGGGTGTAACCGACGCTGACGACGCACGCCCCGCCTATAACCGAGTCATGAAGGAGACACTGCATGTCATATCAGGCAATTCAGCTGGATATCGATCAAGTCGCTCATGTGGCCACGATCACCCTCAATCGGCCGGACAAGCTGAACAGCTTCACCCGGTCGATGCACCGCGAGCTGCAATCGGCGCTGGATGAAATCGAAGGCAGCGGCGTGCGCGCGCTGATCCTGACCGGCGCGGGGCGCGGCTTTTGCGCAGGGCAGGACCTGGCCGATCTCGACTTCACGCCCGGCGCGTCGACCGATCTCGGCACGCTGATCGACGAGCACTTCAATCCGCTGATCCGGCGTCTGCAGCGGCTCCCGATGCCGGTGATCGCTGCCGTCAACGGCACGGCCGCAGGGGCCGGCGCCAATCTCGCGCTCGCCTGCGACCTCGTGCTGGCTTCGCGCTCAAGCAGCTTCATCCAGGCCTTCGTGAAGATCGGGCTCGTACCGGATTCCGGCGGCACCTGGTTCCTGCCGCAGCGCGTCGGGATGGCACGCGCGCTCGGCCTCGCGCTGACCGGCGACAAGCTGAGCGCGGAGCAGGCCGAGCAATGGGGCCTGATCTGGCGCACGGTCGACGACGACGCACTCGCGGCGAACGCCCGGCAACTCGCAGCGCAGCTCGCGCAGCAGCCGACCCTGGCCATCGCCGCAATCAAGCTGGCGATTCGCGAAAGCATCACGCAAACGCTCGACCAGCAACTCGACCTCGAACGCGATCTGCAGCGCAAGCTCGGCCAGTCGCACGACTACACGGAAGGCGTCCGGGCGTTCATCGAGAAACGCGCGCCGCGCTTCGAGGGACGCTGACATGAGCCAGCCCATCGAATCCCGCAGCCCCGAAGCACTCGCACAGGCCACGGCACAGGCCATGTACGACACGGACGCATGCAGCCGCGCGCTCGGCATGGAACTCGAGGAAGTGCGCCCCGGCTACGCGCGCCTGCGCATGCCGGTGCGCCCGGATTTCCTGAACGGCCATCAGATCTGTCACGGCGGGCTCATCTTCACGCTCGCCGACTCGACATTCGCGTTCGCGTGCAATTCGTACAACCTCAGCACCGTCGCGGCCGGCTGTTCGATCGAATACCTGCGCCCGGTGCACGGCGGCGACGTCCTGACCGCCGAGGCGATCGAACAGACGCGCAACGGCCGGTACGGCATCTACGACATTCGCGTCACGAATCGGGCCGGCGAAACGGTCGCGATGTTCCGCGGCAAATCCGCCCAGATCAAGGGCACGGTCATCCCGGAAGACCGCTGACGCCACGGCTCGCACATAACAAATACTGGAGACATACATGACTACCCCGCTTCCGCTCGAGCCGATCGAGACAGCGACCCGTGACGAGCTGACTGCGCTGCAGCTCGAACGTCTCAAATGGTCGCTCCGGCATGCATACCAGCATTCCCCGGTCTATCGCCGCAAGTTCGACGAAGCGGGTGTGCATCCGGACGACCTGAAGTCGCTCGCCGACCTGTCCCGCTTCCCGTTCACGACCAAAAGCGACCTGCGCGACAGTTATCCGTTCGGCATGTTCGCCGTGCCTCAGGACCAGATTTCCCGCATTCATGCGTCATCGGGCACGACCGGCAAGCCGACGGTCGTCGGCTATACCGCGCGCGATATCGACACGTGGGCGAATCTCGTCGCCCGCTCGATCCGCGCCGCCGGCGCGCGTCGAGGCGACAAGGTCCACGTCAGCTACGGCTACGGGCTGTTCACCGGCGGGCTCGGCGCGCATTACGGCGCGGAACGCGCGGGGCTGACCGTGATCCCGTTCGGCGGCGGACAGACCGAGAAGCAGGTCCAGCTGATCCAGGATTTCCGTCCGGACATCATCATGGTGACGCCAAGCTACATGCTGTCGATCGCGGATGAATTCGAGCGGCAGGGTCTCGATCCCGCGCAAAGCTCGCTGCGCATCGGCATCTTCGGCGCGGAGCCATGGACCAACGACATGCGCGTCGCGATCGAGCGCCGCATGGGCATCGACGCGGTCGACATCTACGGGCTGTCGGAAGTGATGGGCCCGGGCGTCGCGTCCGAATGCGTCGAGACGAAGGATGGCCCGACGATCTGGGAAGACCATTTCTACCCGGAGATCATCGATCCGGAAACCGGCGAGGTGCTGCCTGACGGCGAACTTGGTGAACTCGTGTTCACATCGCTGACGAAGGAAGCGCTGCCGATCATCCGCTACCGCACGCGCGACCTGACGCGTCTGCTGCCCGGCACGGCCCGCACGATGCGCCGGATGGAAAAGATCACCGGCCGCTCGGACGACATGATGATCGTGCGCGGCGTGAACGTGTTCCCGACACAGATCGAGGAACAGCTGCTCAAGCAGCGCGCGCTCGCGCCGCACTACCAGATCGTGCTGACGAAGGAAGGCCCGCTCGACGTGTTGACGCTGAACGTCGAACCCTGCCCCGAGACCGCGCCTGACACCGCGACGATCGACGCCGCAAAGCGCGCACTCGCGCACGACATCAAGGCGCTGATCGGTGTGACCGCGGTGATCAACGTACTGCCGGTCAACGGCATCGAACGTTCGGTCGGCAAGGCGCGACGGGTCGTCGACAAGCGCAAGGGCTGACGGCCACCTGCCCGGCCGCCACCCGCCGACGATGCGCGCCGCAAAAGAAAGCAGCCCGGTGAGCGAAAGCTGATCGGGCTGCATCGGTCACGCTGTCTCTGCCGTCTCGCCGCTCGATTCAAGGCGGCAGGGACGCGGCGATCGGATCGCCGATGGCCGACGTCACCGCGAAACGGGGCGTGAAATGGCGCACCTCACACGGCCACGCGCCGGGCGCCGGGCGTTGCGTCATCAGCACACAAGCGCACGCCCCGCATCACGAATTCGGAAACAGCAACCACATCCGGCCGATCTGCTTCATCCGTCCGGCCTGATCGCCGGCGTCATCCCCGAGCCCCCAGAAATAATCCGCCCGCACACCGCCCTTGATCGCCGTGCCCGTATCCTGCGCGAACACGAGACGGTTCATCGGCGTATTGGTCAGCGGACGCGTCGTCTGCAGGAAGACCGGCGTGCCGAGCGGAATCGACGACGGATCGACCGCGATCGAACGCTCCGGCGTGAGCGGCACGCCGAGCGCGCCGACCGGACCGTCCGAGCCGCCGTGCGGCACGTCTTCCTTCGACGGCATCTCGCGGAAGAACACGAACCGGGGGTTTGTGTCGAGCAACGCATCGACGCGGGTCGGATTCGCCTTCGCCCATGCCTTGATGCCCTGCATCGTCGCCTGGGCGGGCGTCAGCTCGCCACGATCGAGCAGCCACTTGCCGATCGAGCGGTACGGCTGGTTGTTGGTGCCGCCGTAGCCGACGCGCATCACCGAGCCGTCGTCGAGCAGCACCCGTCCAGAGCCCTGCACCTGCAGGAAGAACGCCTCGATCGGATCGTCGACCCACACGAGCTCGTTGCCGTTCAGGACGCCCGCGCGCTCGAGCTGCGCACGCGCCGGCAGCGCGGAGCCGGTCCGATAGCTGGCCGGCCAGCGATACAGCGCATATTGATACGGCCCGCGCCGCACGCGCGAACCATGCAGGAGCGGCTCGTAGTAGCCGGTGACGAGCCCGTCGAGCGTGCCGTCGCTGTTCGCGAACTGGAACGGCGTGAAATACGCTTCGAAGAACGCGCGGGCACTGCTGACGTCGAGCTCGTCGAGCTGGTCCGCCGCTGCGCAGGCGCGCCGCCATGCCGGCTGGCGCGCAAGCCGCGTGCAGTTCTGCCGCAGCGCGGCCGTCGCGCCGATCAGCGCATCGTCCTGCCAGCCCGGCACCTGCTGCCATGCGACCGGCGTCAGCCGCGTGGCGGCGACCTGCCCCGGCACGATCGCAGCGCCGGTCGGCGGATTCACGGAGGAGGTCCGCGTCGGCGTGCCGCCGCATGCTGCGAGCAACGCCGCCGTCGCGGCTGCCGCCGCCCACCCGGCCAACCGGGGCGCAAACCACATACAATGTCCGTTCTTGATGGAAACCGCCATGTCAGATCTTCTCGACCAATATCCGATGCTCATCTTCGCGCTGGAAGCTTTCCTGGCGCTCGCCCTGCTGATCTTCATCGTCGCGTGGACAGCCTCGGGCAGAAAAAAGCACGCCCGCAACAACGACCGTCAGCCGCACTGATTCCACCGCGTCCGCACGCTCAATGGAGCGTGCGCGGCATGTGCAGCGCGAACTCGTCGATCGGCGCTTCGAAGCGCTCGCCGTCCTCGGCCACGCAGAAATACTCACCGCGCATCGTGCCGACAGGCGTCGCGATCACCGCCCAGCTCGTGTATTCGAACTGCTCGCCCGGCTGCAGCAGCGGCTGATGGCCGACGACGCCAAGCCCCTTCACTTCCTGCACGTGACTTTCGCTGTCCGTGATGATCCAGTGGCGTGCGATCAGCTGCGCCGCGACCTGTCCGGTATTCCGGATCGTCAGCGTGTACGCGAATGCGTATTGACGGCGCTCGGGGTCGGATTGTTCCGGTAAATAACTGGTTTTCACCGAAACGGTGAACTGATACTGACTCATGGTGATTCCGCTGGGGTGGTGACCGGCCCGCGCCTGCTTCGTGCGACGCCGGGCCGCGGACGCGCCGCTTTGGTTCGGCATTCTGCTTGATGCAGCACCGGCCCGCAACCGCGCGCACGGCCGCCCCCCGGCGGTAGAATGGCGGTTTTGCGCCGCAGCGTCCCCGCTCCTCAGTCATGACCCAATTCCGCATCGCTCCCAGCATCCTGTCGGCCGATTTCGCACGGCTCGGCGAAGAAGTCCGCAACGTGGTCGCCGCCGGCGCCGACTGGATCCACTTCGACGTGATGGACAACCACTACGTCCCGAACCTGACGATCGGCCCGCTCGTCTGCGAGGCGATCCGCCCGCACGTGCAGGTGCCGATCGACGTGCACCTGATGGTGCGCCCGGTCGACCGGATCGTGCCCGATTTCGCGAAGGCGGGCGCGAACCTGATCAGCTTCCACCCGGAAGGCTCCGATCACATCGACCGCACGCTGTCGCTGATCCGCGATCACGGCTGCAAGGCCGGCCTCGTGTTCAACCCGGCGACGCCGCTGAACTATCTCGACTACGTGATGGATCGCCTCGACTTCGTGCTGCTGATGTCGGTCAACCCGGGTTTCGGCGGCCAGTCCTTCATTCCGGAAACGTTGAACAAGCTGCGCGAGACGCGCGCGCGCATCGATGCCTACACCGAACGCACGGGCCGCGAGATCCTGCTTGAAGTGGACGGCGGCGTGAAGACCGACAACATCGCGGAGATCGCCGCAGCCGGCGCCGATACGTTCGTCGCGGGTTCGGCGATCTTCGGCAAGCCCGACTATCGCAAGGTGATCGACGAGATGCGCAGCCAGCTCGCGACGGTCAAGCAGAGCTGACGCCATGGCTGACTCGCAACTGGCCGCGCACGAGCCTGCCGCACCTACGCCGGTCGCACCGATCCGCTTCGCCGCGCCGCGCATCGACGCGGCGCTGATCGATCTCGACGGCACGATGGTCGATACCGCCGACGATTTCACCGCCGGCCTGAACGGCATGCTGGCGCAGCTCGACGCGCCGGCAACGTCGCGCGACGAAGTGATCGGCTATGTCGGCAAGGGCTCCGAGCACCTGATCCAGAGCGTGCTGAAGCCGCGCTTCACGGCGGACGATGCGCACGCGCGCTTCAATGACGCGCTCGCGATCTACCAGGTCGAATACGCGAAGATCAACGGCCGCCACGCACGTCTCTACCCGGATGTCGCGGCCGGACTCGACGCGCTGCGCGACGCGGGCATCAAGCTCGCTTGCGTGACCAACAAGCCGCACCGCTTCGCGGTCGAACTGCTCGAGCAATACGGGCTGATCGACCGTTTCGGCATCGTGCTCGGCGGCGACAGCGTGCCGCGCAAGAAACCCGATCCGCTGCCGATGCTGACCGCGTGCAACGCGCTGGGGATCGCGCCGGATGCGGCGGTCGCGATCGGCGATTCGGAAAACGACGCCCTCGCGGGCCGCGCGGCGGGCATGGCGACGCTGACGGTGCCGTACGGCTACAACCATGGCAAGGCTATACAAACGATAAATTCGGATGGTATAGTCGGCTCGTTGCTGGTCGCGGCCCGCGCGATCGCCGCGCACAACGCCGGCCAGCCAACCGTCTGATCTAATTCTTCCATCCGCATGTTTCTGAATAAAAAACGGAGTCTGAGCAGCATCGACCGGGGAGCCTGGCCCTGGCGTCGCTGGTCGCGCTAACCTCGATGAGGTACGCTGAAGCACGTCTTCAGCGCCGTTTTTTATCTCGCTGCGCATCCGCGCGCCGATCGCCGCTTCACCTGCCGCATGACCGCATCCGGACCTGTCCGTTCAGGGCCGGCCGCAGGCACATGAACGACGTTCGCGTCCGGGCCGCGCCCGCCGGCAGGCACACCACGATCGACCGCCCTTCAGCCGACGGCAGCTCGCGCAGCACCCCGTGATCCCCGGCGCATTCCGCCGCTCGTCCCGAACAGGACCGGAACATGACCGAACTCGAATTCCAATCGCTCGCGAACGAAGGCTACAACCGCATCCCGCTGATCGCGGAAGCCCTGGCCGACCTCGAAACACCGCTGTCCCTCTACCTGAAACTGGCGCAGCCGGAGCGCAACGGCGCCAATTCGTTCCTGCTCGAATCGGTGGTCGGCGGCGAACGCTTCGGCCGCTATTCGTTCATCGGCCTGCCCGCGCGCACACTCTTGCGCACCCGCAACGGCCTCTCCGAAGTCGTGCGCGACGGGCAGGTCGTCGAAACGCACGACGGCGACCCGTTCGAATTCATCGCCGCGTTCCAGGCGCGCTTCAAGGTCGCGCAGCGCCCCGGCCTGCCGCGCTTCTGCGGCGGCCTCGCCGGTTATTTCGGCTACGACGCGGTGCGCTACATCGAGAAGAAGCTCGCGGACACCGCGCCGCGCGACGATCTCGGCCTGCCCGACATCCAGCTGCTGCTGACCGAGGAAGTCGCGGTGATCGACAACCTCGCCGGCAAGCTGTACCTGATCATCTATGCCGATCCGGGCCAGCCGGAGGCGTACACGAAGGCGAAGCAGCGCCTGCGCGAACTGAAGCAGCGGTTGCGCGCGACCGTGCAGCCGCCCGTCACGTCGGCGAGCGTGCGCACCGAGACGTTCCGCGAGTTCAAGAAGGAAGACTATCTGGCCGCCGTGCGCCAGGCGAAGGAGTACATCGCGGCCGGCGAGCTGATGCAGATCCAGGTCGGCCAGCGGCTGACGAAGCCGTACCGCGACAACCCGCTGTCGCTGTACCGCGCGCTGCGCTCGCTGAATCCGTCGCCGTACATGTATTACTACAACTTCGGCGATTTCCACGTGGTCGGCGCATCGCCGGAAATCCTCGTGCGCCAGGAAAAGCGCGGCGACGACCAGATCGTCACGATCCGCCCGCTCGCCGGCACGCGGCCGCGCGGCAACACGCCGGAACGTGATGCGGAGCTCGCAACCGAGCTGCTGAACGATCCGAAGGAAATCGCCGAGCACGTGATGCTGATCGACCTCGCGCGCAACGACGTCGGCCGCATCGCGGAAATCGGCTCGGTCCAGGTGACCGACAAGATGGTGATCGAGAAGTACTCGCACGTGCAGCACATCGTCAGCTCGGTCGAAGGCAAGCTGAAGCCCGGCATGACGAACTACGACGTGCTGCGCGCGACGTTCCCGGCCGGCACGCTGTCCGGCGCGCCGAAGGTGCGCGCGATGGAGCTGATCGACGAGCTCGAGCCGATCAAGCGCGGGCTGTACGGCGGCGCCGTCGGCTACCTGTCGTTCTCCGGCGAGATGGATCTCGCGATCGCGATCCGCACGGGCCTGATCCACAACGGCAACCTGTATGTGCAAGCGGCGGCCGGCGTCGTCGCGGATTCGGTACCCGAATCCGAATGGCAAGAGACCGAGAACAAGGCGCGCGCGGTGCTGCGTGCGGCCGAACAGGTCCAAGACGGCCTCGACAGCGACTTCTGACCGGAGACTGACCATGCTGCTCATGATCGACAACTACGATTCGTTCACTTACAACCTGGTCCAGTACTTCGGCGAGCTGGGCGAGGACGTGCACACCTATCGCAACGACGAAATCACGCTCGACGAGATCGCGCGCCTGAATCCCGATTCGATCTGCCTGTCGCCCGGCCCGAGCAACCCGCAGCACGCGGGGATCACGCTCGACGTGCTGCGCGAATTCGCGGGCAAGAAGCCGATCCTCGGCGTCTGCCTCGGCCATCAGGCGATCGGCGAAGCGTTCGGCGGCCGCGTCGTGCGCGCGAAGACCATCATGCACGGCAAGGTGAGCAAGATCGAAACCGACTGCCGCGGCGTGTTTGCCGACCTGCCGAAGCATTTCGACGTCACGCGCTACCACTCGCTCGCGATCGAGCGCGAATCGCTGCCCGACTGCCTCGAGATTTCCGCGTGGACCGACGACGGCGAGATCATGGGCGTGCGCCACAAGTCGCTGCCGATCGAAGGCGTGCAGTTCCATCCGGAATCGATCCTGTCCGAGCACGGCCACGCGCTGCTCGAGAACTTCCTCAAGCAGGCCCGCGCGGCCGCGCACGCCGCCTGACGGGAGCCTCACGATGACGATCACCCCACAGGAAGCGCTGCAACGCACGATCGAGCACCGCGAGATCTTCCACGACGAGATGCTGCACCTGATGCGGCTCATCATGCGCGGCGACATGTCGCCGGTGATGGCGGCCGCGATCATCACCGGCCTGCGCGTGAAGAAGGAGACGATTGGCGAGATCGCCGCCGCCGCGACCGTGATGCGCGAATTCGCGAACCACGTCGAGGTGCAGGACAACTCGAACTTCGTCGACATCGTCGGCACCGGCGGCGACGGCTCGCACACGTTCAACATCTCGACCGCGTCGATGTTCGTCACCGCGGCGGCCGGCGCGAAGGTCGCGAAGCACGGCAACCGCGGCGTGTCGAGCAAGTCCGGCAGCGCCGACGTGCTCGAGGCGCTCGGCGTCAACATCGACCTGCAGCCGGACCAGGTCGCGGCGTCGATCGCCGAAACGGGCATGGGCTTCATGTTCGCGCCGAACCATCACCCGGCGATGAAGAACATCGCGGCGGTGCGCCGCGAACTCGGCGTGCGGACGATCTTCAACATCCTCGGCCCGCTGACCAACCCCGCGGGCGCGCCGAACCAGCTGATGGGCGTGTTTCACCCGGACCTCGTCGGCATCCAGGTGCGCGTGATGCAGCGCCTCGGCGCACAGCACGTGCTCGTCGTGTACGGCAAGGACGGAATGGACGAGGTGTCGCTCGGCGCCGCGACGCTCGTCGGCGAACTGCGCGACGGCGAGGTGCACGAGTACGAGATCCATCCGGAGGATTTCGGCCTGCAGATGGTGTCGAACCGTACGCTGAAGGTGGAAAATGCCGACGAATCGCGCGTGATGCTGCTCGGCGCGCTCGACAACCAGCCGGGCGTCGCGCGCGAGATCGTCACGCTGAACGCAGGCACCGCGCTGTATGCAGCGAACATCGCCGCGTCGATCGCCGACGGTATCCAGCTCGCCCGCGAGGCGATCGCGAGCGGCAAGGCGCGCGCGAAGGTCGACGAGCTGGTGCGCTTCACGCAGCAATTCAAGCGCTGACGCGCCCTTTCGAACCCGAATCAAGCACGAGACTCACATGAGCGACATTCTCGAACGAATCATTGCCGTCAAGCGCGAAGAAGTCGCGGCGGCCATGCGCAGCACGCCGCTCGAGGCGTTGAAGCTGGACGCGTCCGCGCGCGACCTGCGCGACTTCGTCGGCGCGCTGCGCGCGAAGCACGCGGCCGGCCAGGCCGCCGTCATTGCAGAGGTCAAGAAGGCCAGCCCGTCGAAGGGCGTGCTGCGCGAGCACTTCGTGCCGGCCGACATCGCCCGCTCGTACGCGTCGCACGGCGCCGCGTGCCTGTCGGTGCTGACCGACGAACAGTTCTTCCAGGGCAGCGTCCGCTATCTCGAGGAAGCGCGCGCAGCCTGTACGCTGCCGGTGCTGCGCAAGGACTTCATCGTCGACGCGTACCAGATCCTCGAAGCGCGCGCGATGGGCGCCGACGCGATCCTGCTGATCGCCGCCGCGCTCGACACGCCGCTGATGCAGGATCTCGAAGCATATGCGCATTCGCTCGGGCTCGCGGTGCTGGTCGAAGTGCACGACCGCAACGAGATGGAGCAGGCGCTCACGCTGAAGACGCCACTCCTCGGCATCAACAACCGCAACCTGCGCACGTTCGAGACGTCGATCCAGACGACGCTCGACATGCTCGACATGATTCCGCAGGACCGCATCGTCGTGACCGAATCGGGCATCCTGTCGCGCATCGACGTCGACACGATGCGCGCGGCCAACGTGAACACGTTCCTCGTCGGCGAAGCGTTCATGCGCGCCGAGCAACCGGGCGCCGAACTCGCACGGATGTTCTTCTGATGGCGATCGAGAAGGAAATCAAGCTCGCGCTGCCGGCCGGCCAGGCCGACGCGGCGCGGCAGTTCTTTGCGACGCTGACGGGCGAACCGGGCCGCGAGATCGCGCTCGCGAACGTCTATTACGACACGCCCGATCTCGCGCTCGCCCGCTCGAAGAGCGCGGTGCGGGTGCGCCGCGCGCCGCACGGCTGGCTGCAGACGTTCAAGACGGTCGGCACCGCGGAAGGCGGGCTGCATCGGCGTCACGAATGGGAGCTGCCCGTGGCCGGCGACGCGCTCGAGATCGACGCGCTTGTCGCCGCGTGCGACGTGCCCGATGCCGCTGCCGCGCTGCGTGACGCAGCGCCCGCGCTGCACGCGCTGTTCCGCACCGATTTCTCGCGCACGCTGTGGCGCATCGCGCACGGTGGTGCGACCATCGAAGCCGCGGTGGATCTCGGCGAGATCACCGTCGAGGCCGACAACGCAACGCGCCGTGAACCGATCAGCGAAATCGAACTCGAATTGCTCGACGGCCCGGAAGCGGCGCTCGCGACGCTCGCCGCCGAGCTGCAGCAGGCGCTGCCCGGCCTCACCCCCGACAACATCAGCAAAGCGCAGCGCGGCTACCGGCTGCGCGCGCAGTAATCACGCATGGCAACCCGCAAGACTTCCCGCGCGCCGCAACAGGCGTCACTGTTCGACGATCCCGTGCCCGAGACGCCGGCCGAATCGACTCCATCCACCGGATCGGCGGCGCCTGTCGCCGCCGGCGCTTCCCCGGCACGCGCAACCCCTGCCGCTCCCGCAAGCACGCCGCGTGCGCCGGACGGCATCCTGCATCTCGCCGCGCAGTTCGACGCGCTGCCGGATGTGTGGCGCGACGTCCTCAAGCCGTTCACCGACAGCGACGCTTACGCGCCGCTGTGCCGCTTCGTCGACGACGAGCGCGCGGCCGGCAAGACCGTCTATCCGGCCGACGTGTTCCGCGCGCTGCGGCTCACGAGCCCGGACGACGTGAAAGTCGTGATCCTCGGCCAGGACCCGTACCACGGCGACGACCGCGGCACGCCGCAGGCGCACGGCCTCGCGTTCTCGGTGCCGCCGGCGGTCCGCCCGCCGCCGTCGCTGCGCAACATCTTCAAGGAGATCGCCTCGAACTTCGGTCACGACACGCCGCGTCACGGCTGTCTCGACACGTGGGCTCGCCAGGGCGTGCTGCTGCTCAACACCGTGCTGACGGTCGAGCGCGGCGCGGCCGCGAGCCACGCGAAGCGCGGCTGGGAGCAATGCACGGATACGCTGATCCGCGAACTGGCGAACCGCCATCGCGGGCTCGTGTTCATGCTGTGGGGCGCGCACGCGCAGGCCAAGCGCGCGCTGTTCGATGCGAACGCGCATTGCGTGCTCGAGGCGCCGCATCCGTCGCCGCTGTCTGCACATCGCGGCTTCCTCGGCTGCCGCCATTTCACGCTCGCGAACGACTACCTCGTCACGCAGGGCCGCGACGCGATCGACTGGCGCCTGCCGGACGAGGCCGAGACGCTCGCGTAGGCGGCGCCCGGCGCCACGTCGCTTCGGTCGCAAATGCAAAAACGCCGCGTACCTTTCCAGGTACGCGGCGTTTTTTTTCGGCTGGGCGGACGGACGCACCGGGTCCGACGCAACCGGCCTTATGCGGCGGCGATTGCCTCGCGTGCGCTGGCGAGCGCCGCGTTTTGCGCATCCGGCCCCAGGTTCAGCCCTTCCGCGTGAATGAAGTTCACGTCGGTCATGCCAAGGAAGCCGAGGAACGTACGCAGGTACGGCGTATGGCTGTCGTTCGGCGTACCGAGGTACTTGCCGCCGCGCGCCGTCACCACGTGCACCTTCTTGCCCTTGATCAGGCCTTCCGGACCGTTCTCGGTGTAGCGGAACGTGACGCCGGCGCGGGCGATCCAGTCGAAGTACGTCTTCAGTTGCGACGACACGCCGAAGTTGTACATCGGTGCGCCGAGCACGACGATGTCGGCAGCCTGCAGTTCGGCGATCAGCGCGTCGCTCTTCGCGACGATCGCATTCTGTTCCGCGGTGCGCTGGTCAGCCGGCGTGAAGAACGCGCCGAGCACCGATTCGTCGAGATGCGGCAGTGCATCCGTCAGCAGGTTGCGAACCACGACCTTCGCGCCGGGGTTCGATTGTTGCAGCTTTGCCGTGAGTTCGTTGGCCAGCAGCGTGGACTGCGCACCTTGCGAGCGCGCCGCGGAATTGATTTGCAGAATGGTCGTCATGTCAGGCTCCGGTTGGGTTGCGCTTCAGCAGCGCGAGTGATGCCATTGTGCGTGGCCTCAATATCGCGAAAAAGCAGGCTCAGGGCGACGGATTGTTGCAGCAACAGAACAATGCTTGATCGCGCCCTGATTGCCGGAGCCTGTCCGTTCGGCCGCTCAGCCCTTCAGCCAGGCTTCGCGCACCGTGCGCTGCGCCGCCGGCTTCGCGGCGGCGATCAGCTTGTAGCGTGCGACCTCGGGGCCGTCGAGCTTCAGTTTCGCGGTACGCAGCTCGTCGCGGCGGAATGCATGGATCTCGACCTTGTCGCCCGGACGGTAGCGCGCGAGCAGCGTATCGAGGTTCGCGCCGGTCACGCGCAGCCCGTCGAGCGCGATCAGCGTGTCGCCGGCCGACAGCCCCGCATGGTGCGCGGCGCCGCCCTCGTAGACCGCCGCCAGCGTGCAGTCCGCGCCGCCGCGCAGGCGCGCACCGATCGTCGGCTTCGCGAGCGCGCCGTTCGCGCCGAGGTCCGGCGCGAGCGTCACGCCGAACGGCGCGAGCAGTTCGGCGAGCGGCAGGTCGCGCGTGCCGTGCACCGCATCGGCGAACAGGCGGCCGAGCGCGACGCCGGTCGCCTCCTCGATCAGCGCGTCGACTTCGTCCTCGCCGACGCCCGCCTGCTGGCCGCGGTAGAAATCGCGGCCGTAGCGCTGCCATAGCAGCCGCATCACGTCGTCGAGCGACTTGCGGTTGCGGGTCTGCGCGCGGATCGCGAGGTCGAACGCGAGCGCCACGAGCGAGCCTTTCTGGTAGTAGCTGACGATTGCGTTGGTCGCGTTCTCGTCCTGCCGGTAGTACTTGATCCACGCATCGAACGAGCTTTCGGCGACGCTCTGCTTCAGGCGCCCGGTGCCGCGCAGCACGCCGCCGATCGTACGGCCGAGCGCCGCGAAATATTCGTCCTGCGACATCAGCCCGCTGCGCACGAGCATCAGGTCGTCGTAATACGACGTGAAGCCTTCGAACAGCCACAGCAGCGACGTGTAGTTCTCCTGCGCCAGGTCGTACGGCACGAACGCCGCCGGCTTGATGCGCTTTACGTTCCACGTGTGGAAATACTCGTGGCTGCAGAGGCCGAGAAACGTGCGATAGCCTTCCGACGTATCCGGACGCCCCTTCACCGGCAGATCGGTGCGGTTGCAGATCAGCGCGGTCGACGCGCGATGCTCGAGGCCGCCGTAGCCGTCGCTGACCGCGAGCGTCATGAACACGTAGCGATCCATCGGCGCCTTCTTCGACTTCGGCTCGAACAGCGCGATCTGCGCTTCGCATACGCGCTTCAGGTCCGAGCGGAGCCGCTCCATGTCGAGCTGCGTCACGCGACCGGCGATCACGATGTCGTGGGGCACGCCGTGCGCGTCGAATGTTGCGAGCGCGAATTCGCCGATCGTCACCGGATGGTCGGCCAGTTCGTCGTAGTTCGACGCGCGATAGGCGCCGAATGCGTAGCGTTTCGTGCCGCGCGCCTCGGGCAACGCGGTCGCGACGCGCCACGAACGGAACGCGGCGCCCGCCGGCTTCGCGATCTCGACGTCGCACGGCGCGTCCTCGCGGCCGGCGACGCTGAGGAACACCGCGGTGCCGTTGAAGAAGCCGCCGGTACCGTCGACATACGCGGAGCGCACCGACAGGTCCCATGCGTAGACGTCGTAGCGCAGCGTCAGCGCGCCCTTCACCGGCGCGGCCTGCCATGTGTGCTTGTCGGTCTTCGCGATCCGCACCTTGCGGCCCGCGTCGTTGAACGCGTGCAGCGTCACGATGTTGCGCGCGAACTCGCGCACGAGGTAGCTACCCGGAATCCACACGGGCAGCGCGAACCGCTGGCCTTCGGGATCGGGATCGGCGACCGTCACGGACACTTCGAACAGGTGTGCGGCGAGATCTTTCGGGGCAATCGAATAGCGGATCGGCGTTTTCATCGTGGAGGTCGGTCGGGATTACGGCGTCAGAAACGACGAGAGGCGCCGGGTCGAAGCCCCGTGCGCCCCTCGCCGGCCGGGCCTCACGGCCCGGCGCGTCAGTCGGTTACTTGTTCGAAGCGAGCGCCTCGTTCAGCTGCTCGGCGGACACGGCACCCGGCAGGCGGCGGCCGTCCGGCAGGAAGATCGTCGGCGTGCCGGTGACGTTCATCCCGCGGCCGAGCGCGAGGTTCTTGTCGAGCGCGCTCGTGTCGCAGCTCGCGGCGTTCGTCGGGACGCGATGGTCGAGCATCCAGCTCTCCCACGTCTTCGCGCGGTCCGTCGCGCACCAGATCGCCTTCGACTTCGCGGTCGAATCCGGCGACAGCACCGGATACAGGAACGTGTAGACGGTGACGTTGTCGACCGACTGCAGCGTCGTTTCGAGCCGCTTGCAGTACGGACAGTTCGGATCGGAGAACACGGCGATCTTGCGCGCGCCGTTGCCCTTGACGACCTTGATCGCATTGGCGAGCGGCAGGCTCGCGAAATCGATCTTGTTGATTTCGGCGAGGCGCGCCTCGGTCAGGTTCTTGCGCGTCTTCGCGTCGACGAGATCGCCGAGCAGCACGTAGTCGCCCGACGCGTCGCTGTAGATGATCTGCGAGCCGAGGTTCACTTCATACAGGCCCGCGACCGGCGACTTCGACACGCTCTTGATCGGCGCGTCGCCGCCGAGACGGGATTGCAGCGTCGCCTTCAGTTTGTCGGTGGTCTGGTCGGCCTGCGCGGTGCAGCCCAGCGTCGCCGCGGCGACGGCCAGCGCCAGCGAGGCGATGCGGATCGTTTTTTTCATCGAAATCTTCCTTCAGCTCAATCGGAGTGCACGGCATAGTGTACGCCGTAACGGAATCGTGTCCGACCGGGGATCTGTACGAAGGTTCGATCAGCCGAGCGCGGCCGACACGAGCCAGCGCTTGACGAGCGGCTGCGCGCCGACGAACGCCATGCCCGCGTTGCGCACGGCCTTCGCCAACGAACCGGGCACCGCGAACAGCCGCTGCAGGCCGTCGGTCGCGATCATCAGCGCGCGGATGTCCTCGCGGCGCGACCGCTCGTAGCGGCGCAGCAGCACGGGATCGCCGAGGTTGCGGAAGCTCTCCTTGTTCGCGATCGCATCGGCGAGCGCCGCGACGTCGCGCAGCCCGAGGTTCATCCCCTGGCCCGCGAGCGGATGGATCAGGTGCGCCGCGTCGCCGACGAGCGCGACGCGGGGCGCGATCAGCTTGTCGACGGTCTGCAGCGCGAGCGGAAAGCCGGCCGCCGGCGTCACGCAGTCGAGCGTGCCGACCTGCCCGTGCGATACGCGCTCGACCTCCGCCGCGAGCTGCGCGGGATCGAGCGTCAGCAGATCGTCCGCGTGCGCGGTGTGCGCCGACCAGACGAGCGACACGTGACCGTCCGGCAACGGCAGCAGCGCGACGATTTCGCCGTCGTGGAACCACTGGTACGCCGTTTCGCGGTGCGGCAGCGACGCCTTGAAGTTCGCGACGACGCCGGTCTGCCGGTAGTCGCGCCGCTCGACCTTGGCCCCCATTTGCGAACGCACCCATGAATGCGCGCCGTCCGCACCGACAATCAGGTCGGCTTCGAGCACCTGCCCGGACGACAGCGTGAGCACCGCCGCGTCGTCGCGTACGTCGAAGCCTTGCGCGCGCGCGTCGAACCACGTCAGGTTCGGCTGGAACCGCAGCGCGGCATCGAGCGACGTCTCGATCAGCGACGATTCGGCAATCCACGCGAGCTGCGGCACCGACGCCTGGTACGCGGAGAAATGGAGTTCGGCGTGCGCGTCGCCGTACACGCGCATGTCGTAGACAGGCGCAAGCCGGCCGTGATCGAGCGCCTGCCAGACGCGCAGGCGTTCGAGCAGCGCCTGCGAGCTGGACGACAGCGCGTAGACGCGCGTGTCGAACGCGAGATCGGCGGGACGCGGCGTCGCGGGCTGGGCGAGCAACGCGGTCTTGTAGCCGGACTGGGTGAGCGCGAGCGCGGCCGTCTTGCCGACGAGCCCGCCGCCGACCACGGCGACGTCGAAGGTATGGTGGGCAGTCATGGCGGGCATTATAGCCGCGGGGCCAAACCCTTACGTGGCCGGACTTTGCGGGAAATCAGGGGAATCGCGCCGGTCGCCGGAGCAACGGCCCGGCCGGCGCGCGAAGCCTGCTCCGCGACGCGAGACCGCTGCCCGCCCGGCCGGCAGCATGGGCCGGGCGAGGCCCGCCCCCGGAAACCGGCCCGGCGGCACGGTACAATAGCGTCTTTGAACGTCGGCCCGTCGCGCTGCCCAAGCGCCGGCCGCCCTCTTTGTCCCGCGCCGCCGCGCCCTGTCCGGCCGCGCCGCTTCTCCCGTTCGAAGGATTCCATGAGCCTCAAATGCGGCATCGTCGGCTTGCCCAACGTCGGCAAGTCCACCCTGTTCAATGCGCTGACCAAGGCCGGCATCGCCGCCGAGAACTACCCGTTCTGCACGATCGAGCCGAACGTCGGCATCGTCGAAGTGCCGGACACGCGCCTGAAGGCGCTGTCGGAAATCGTCAAGCCCGAGCGCGTCGTGCCGGCCGTCGTCGAGTTCGTCGACATCGCGGGCCTCGTCGCGGGCGCGAGCAAGGGCGAAGGCCTCGGCAACCAGTTCCTCGCGAACATCCGCGAAACCGACGCGATCACGCACGTCGTGCGCTGCTTCGAGGACGAGAACGTCATCCACGTCGCCGGCAAGGTCAGCCCGATCGACGACATCGAGGTGATCAATACCGAACTCGCGCTCGCCGACCTCGGCACCGTCGAGAAGGCGCTCACGCGCTATTCGAAGGCCGCGAAGTCGGGCAACGACAAGGAAGCGGCGAAGCTCGTCGCGGTGCTCGACAAGGTGCGCGCGCAGCTCGACCAGGGCAAGGCCGTGCGCGGCCTCGCGCTGTCGGACGACGAGCAGGCGCTGCTCAAGCCGTTCTGCCTGATCACCGCGAAGCCGGCGATGTACGTCGCGAACGTGAAGGACGACGGCTTCGAGAACAACCCGCACCTCGACGCGGTGCGCAAGTACGCGGAAAGCGAGAACGCACCGGTGGTCGCGGTGTGCGCGGCGATCGAGGCGGAAATCGCCGATCTCGACGACGAGGACAAGGAAGCGTTCCTCGCCGACATGGGCATGGACGAGCCGGGCCTCGACCGCGTGATCCGCGCGGGCTTCAAGCTGCTCGGCCTGCAGACCTACTTCACCGCGGGCGTGAAGGAAGTGCGCGCGTGGACGATCCACATCGGCGACACGGCGCCGCAGGCGGCCGGCGTGATCCACACCGACTTCGAGCGCGGCTTCATCCGCGCGCAGACGATCGCGTTCGACGATTTCATCGCGTTCAAGGGCGAGCAAGGCGCGAAGGAAGCCGGGAAGATGCGTGCGGAAGGGAAGGAATATGTCGTGCATGACGGCGACGTGATGAACTTCCTGTTCAACGTCTGAGCACCGAAGCGAACGAAACACCCCCGACAGGCCCGCATTTTTTGCGGGCCTTTTCTTTTGCGGCGGGGCGCGATCGCTCGCACGCCCGCCAATGCGGATTCGACCGCCGCCGCGCAATCAGGCAGAACCGGCGCGCCGGTCGCGAGCTATACAGGTAAATCCATTCTTCATATAATCGGCAACAAAATCCTTGAATTTTCCGCATCGATCCGGTGCAACCCGTTGAAAATGCGGAAGATCCGGTCTCGGCTGGAGCGAGCAGCGAATCGCGATTCCGAAACAATCGCGACGATCGATTCGAATCGTGAAACAAAACGGCGGGAAAGAACGGCAAGACCATCATGTAGTCACGACGCCGGGGGCCGTATCGACCAACCATGCCGGAGCAATGCTGACGGGGCTGGCATCACATGATGTCCGAATGCGATAGCCTCGAACATCAATACACCTTTCTACGATTCGCATCATGCTTAACTGGCAAGAAGACCTTCTCGAATTGCTCGGGGGCTCGCAGCCTACCGACGAGATTTTGCGAAAAGTGGAGAAGGCATCCCGGGAACTCGGTTTCGAGTATTACGCCTATGGCGTGAAACAGCCGCTTCCGCTGACTCAGCCCAAGATAATCACGATGAACAATTATCCGAAGGCGTGGCAGGACCATTACAAGGAAAGAGGCTATATCGCCATCGATCCGACCATCGAGGCTTGCCGCAAAAGCGGGCGCCCCGTGATCTGGAGCGACGAGCTGTTCCAGTCGGCGCCGGTCATGTGGGAGGAAGCCCAGGCGCACAATCTTCGCGTCGGTTGGGCGCAGGCCGTCATGGACAAGACGGGAACGGGAAGCATGCTGACCTTGGCGCGTTCCCGGGAACCGCTCACACCGGCGGAACTGGCAGAGAACGACACGAAGCGGCGGTGGCTAGCCCACATCACCCACCTGATCATGTCGACGGCCGTGCTCGAACAAACCGCAAGCATCACGGCCAACCTGACCGAGCGCGAAATCGAGGTGCTGCGCTGGACCGCGGACGGCAAGACCTCGGCCGACATTTCGGCCATCCTCACGATCTCGGACAATACGGTCAATTTCCATATCAAGAACGCCGTGGCGAAGCTCGGTGCCGCCAACAAGACGGCCGCCGTCGTGAAGGCGGCATTGCTCGGCTACCTGTACTGAGCGACCCAATCGCTGTTGCATCGACCGGCCGCAGTCAACGGTAGCGCTGCTCGATGCTGTGCGCCACGGCTTGCTGCCAGACCAGCGCATCGATGACGGTTCCCAGCACGACAAGATTCTTCTCCCACGGATACGCGTCGCCGACCGCAGCCAGCAGGCAGATGTT
Organism: Burkholderia sp. MR1-5-21; assembly: GCF_053427715.1. Classification (NCBI taxonomy): domain Bacteria; kingdom Pseudomonadati; phylum Pseudomonadota; class Betaproteobacteria; order Burkholderiales; family Burkholderiaceae; genus Burkholderia; species Burkholderia sp. MR1-5-21. Next base: position 20,501 of record NZ_JBSAXD010000052.1, on the reverse strand, counting down.
CGAGCGCGGAGCGCCGCTCCGGCTCCACTGCCCTTGCCCGATCTGCATGCCCATCTCGATATCCCACCCCAGGACGATGGTGGTGTCCGCCACCTCGCCGATCCATTCGGTGTAGCCGGTCCACACGCTGGACGCTCCATCGGCGCAGTCATCGGCATCCTCGTCCAACCCCGACATCAGGTGGGTCAGCGGCACGGACAAGAGTCTCTCTATCGTCAATCCGATACGACCATCATCGGTAAGCCGGAAATCATGCTCCACGATCCTTGATCCTTCCAATCGAACTTGCTGACGCGGGGCGTTCGATCATGACCTCCCCGCCGGCTCGCCTCTACGCCAGCCCTGACGATGTCAGGTCGCGCCGCCATCCACCGTCAAGGATTGACCGGTCACCCAACGCTCCTGCTCGCCGGCCAGGACGGCCACGACATCGGCCACATCCCGAGGCTTCCACAGACGCCTGAACGGAGAGGCGGCGGTCATCGCGACCTGCCGCTCGGGCGGCGCTTTCGAGAACACGCTCGATTCATCTCCGATCGCGATGCGTGCTCGAGTCACGCCAGAGCGACGCGCATGCCCGCCGGCGTTGCGCCCCGGGGCAGATTGACCTCGATGCGGCTCGCCAGCTCGGTCTCGCTTGCACGCGCTTCCTCGCAGTCGATCCAGCATGCGAACAGTGCGTAGCCGTTCACCACCATCGGCGGCCCCAGACGGTGGGCGCGCGTCCCCGAACGGCGCAGCAGACGCTCGACGCCCAGCGGCGACACGGTGACGAGCGCCCGCGCGCCCAGCATGGCCGCGCAGCGAATCGACGCGCGAATCATATCGATGGCCTCGGCGCTCGACATCTGGGTCAGCGCCGCTCGGCGATCGGCGCTGAAGTCCATCACCGCAAACCGGGACAGCTCCCAGATGCCCGGATCGCACGGCGTCGGCATCCCGTTGAGCAATTGAGGAAAGACGCCGCCGAGCAGATACGGCCGGGAGGTGTCCAGCAAGCGGGCGATGCCGACCAGTTCGCCGTTGTCGTCGAGCGCCAGCACATAGACCGTGTCCTCGCGATCGAACTGGTCTTTCTCCACGCCGCGCTCGCATTCCAGATCCCAGCCGAGTACTTCAACAAACACCTTGTAGCGGTACTCAAACATCCTTGCGGTCATTCGTTCGCCAAGCGTCGTCGTGGTGCCCGTGATGATTTGCATCGCTGCCTCCCTTTCGTTGACGCCCATTTAATTACTTGGCGGTCGATCCAACTACTACGAATATTGGGAGGTAACGGACGCACGCCCTTTCAATTCGGTCTTGTCCGAATGCGACGTTAGTCACTGATAACAAAGGAGAAAATCAGCCGCGCGCGAAGCGGCATTTGCCGAACTTTCTCGATTTCGCGTGAATTTAACTACCGGATTTGGGAGGGTGCCGCGCTCAGGCAATCCGATTGGAATCGAGAATGAAGAGATCGCGTTCCCTGCGCCGATTCATTTTTAACAAAGGAATCCGAATCGATCTCCACGTCGACTTGCCCCGCAGTCGAAGCGAACCATGCACGACGACGCGCCCGTCAATGAAATCGTCCGAGTTCGATTCTTCGTGCGCCAATCAGAACGCCGGCAGACGAATTCACCGCCCGAAAACGCCAATGGCCCGACCGGCATACGCCGATCGGGCCATTGTCTGTCCGGGCATTCGTCCGGTGAGCCGACGACGGACGCTCACGCATCCGCCATCGCGTCATCACGTCATCACGTCATCACGTCGCCGACACCCGCCGTCCCGCGCTCGCCTGCGCATCGCGGCTGCGCTTGTTCAGCCACGACGCCAGCAGCACGATCAGCGCGAGCACCGCAGTCGCGCCCACTTCCATCCGGTGATCCTCGCTCACCAGCATCACGGTCAGCGTGCCGCAGATGAACAGGATCGCCGCCCACGTGAGCCACGGGAACATCCACATCCGCAGCGTCAGGTCCGCGCCGGTCACTTCGAGCGTGCGACGCATCCGCAGCTGCGAGATCGCGATCACGAGATACACGAGCAAGGCGATCGCACCCGACGTCGCGAGCAGGAAGCCGAACACCTGCTCCGGCATCAGGTAATTCGCGATCACGGTCAGGAAACCGAACGCGGTCGACGCGAGCACCGCCGCGCGCGGCGTGCCGGTCGCATCGGTACGATGCAGGAACGCCGGCGCATCCTTGCGCTTCGACAGCGAGAACAGCATCCGCGACGCGGTGTACAGCGCCGAGTTCAGGCAGCTCGCGACCGACACGAGCACGATCACGTCGATGATCGCCTTCGCGTGCGGGACGCCGATCAGTTCCATCGCGCGCTGATACGAGCCATGCGCCGGCAGCAGCGGGTCGTTCCACGGGACGATCGCGGCGACGACGAGGATCGAGCCGAGGTAAAACAGCGTGATGCGCCAGATCACCGAGTTGGTCGCACGCACGATCTGGCGTTGCGGGTTGTCCGATTCGGCCGCCGCGATCGTCACGATCTCGGTGCCGAGGAACGAGAACATCGTCGTCAGCATCGCCGCGAGCACCGCGCCGGCGCCCTTCGGCATGAAGCCTTCGTGCACGAACAGGTTCGACACGCCCGATACGGCCGGCGCCGGGATGATCCCGACGATCGCCGCGCCGCCGATGCACAGGAACACCACGATCGCGACAACCTTGATCAGCGCGAACCAGAATTCGAATTCGCCGTAATTCTTGACCGAGAAAAGGTTGGTCACGGTCAGCACCGACGTGATGCCGAGCGCGAAAATCCACGTCGCGACACCCGGGAACCACGCATTCAGAATGGTCGCCGCCGCGGTCGCCTCGATCGGGATCACGAGCACCCAGAACCACCAGTACAGCCAGCCGATCGAGAAACCGGCCCAGTGGCCGATCGCGCGATCGGCATAGGTGGAGAACGAACCGCTGTCCGGATGCGCGACGGCCATCTCGCCGAGCATGCGCATCACCAGCACGACCAGCACGCCCGCGATCGCATACGCGAGTATCGACGCGGGGCCGGCTTCCGCGATCGCGTGGCCGGAGCCGACGAACAGCCCGGCGCCGATCACGCCCGCAATCGACATCATCGTCACGTGGCGCTGCTTCAGGCCGGTGCCGAGGCCTGTCTTACTACCATTCATGTGTCTCTCTCCAAAAAAACGGTTCCGGGATGCCCGGGTATCGCGTGAAGGCGGCGCTGGGATTGTCGTTCTCGGAGCCGACTCGGCAGGACGTGCGTCGCACGTCGCACGTCGCTCGGATGCCGGGTCCGCGGCCGCTCTGAAAGGCACGCCACGCAGGTCTGCGAAACTGCGGTGCAATGCGTGCGCTGCGATGCGTGCGGTGCGATATGTCGCACATCGCGCTCGCGCATCGCGGCGCCCTTTCCGTCGGCGTATTGGGGAACCACCTTCGAAGCGAAGGAGTGTAAGCATCAAACGGTTCTTCACTAAGAACCAATTGATGAATTTCGATGGAACCACTTGTTGCATCGATACGAATCGATGCAACAGACGCACCGCCCGGCGCGCCCGTCACGCGTTGCCGCGCTCCATCTCGTCGCGCCACCTGGCGGGCACGATCGCCCGCCATTCTCGCAGAAGCAGGTTTTTCACGGCGTCAGGATCCGCGGCCGACAGGCGCATCAGCACGATCGGCCAGCCGACGTAGTGATCGGTCACGTAATACACGTCGGGCTCGGATTCGATCAGCCACGCGCGCTCGTCGGGGCCGACACCCTTCACGACGAGCGTGTCGCCGTCCTCGCGCAGCCGCGCGAGCAGCTTGCCCCTCACCTTCAGCGCGGGCGTGCCGTACGACGTGCCGTCCTCGACGCCCCGCCACGCGAGCACGATCTGCCGAACTTCGTCGAATGTCACGGGGCCTCCTCGAACGTCCGTCCGCGGCTTACGGGTTGACGGTTCGGCCATCCTGCCGGAAATCGGAGCGCACGCCTATCGGCCTATCCGCCTGCCGCATGCGCGGCGGCCGGCGCGCGCCCGGTCGCCGCCACGATCGCGAATGCGATCGCGTTCGCGGCGGCGCTGGCGAGGATCGGCACCAGGTAGCCGCCGCCGGCATCGTAGATGAAGCCCGCGGCGGCCGGCCCGATCAGCGTGCCGAACGCGACGCTCGTATAAAGCACGCCGATGATCCCGCTCACATTGCGGCCGCCGAAGTAGTCCATCACGACCGCGGGCAGCACCGCGACCCAGCCGCCGTAGAACACGCCGAACACGAGCGCGAACGCGGCGAGCGTCGCGAAATCGCCGGCACCGGCCCACGCGACGAGCGCGACCGCCATCCCGGCGAACATCGCGAGCAGCGATGTGCGGCGGCCGAAGCGATCGGCGAGCCCGCCGAGGAAGAACCGGCCCGCGGTGCTGCCGACGCCGATTGCGCCGAGCAGCAGCACGGCCGCAGCGGGCTTCACGCCGTGATCGAGCGCGTACGGCACGAGATGCACGAACGGCACGAACACGCCGAACGAGCACACGAGACATGCCGCATAGAGGCTCGCGAACGGCCGCGACGCCACGGCCTCGCGGACGGTCGCCCCGGCGGGTGCTCGCGCGGCATGCACGCCGGTTGCCGGGCCACCTGCTTTTGAAGCGCCGCTCCCAGGTTGGCCGGCCCCCGGATGGCCGGCCCACGGGCGGCCGCTCCCCGCGTCGCCATCAGGCAGCAGCCCCCGTCCGCGCGGATCGTTTTCGATCAGCAGCGACATCCCCGCGCCGACCACGACCGCGAGCCCGCCAAGCGTCAGATACGCGCCGCGCCAGCCGATGTGCGCGATCAACGCGGACGCGAGCGGCGGCATCACGAGCGTGCCGACGCCGATGCCCGCGACCGCGAGCCCCGACGCGAAGCCGCGCCGCCGCACGAACCAGCGCTGCACCGCGCCGATCGCGGGCACGTACGCGCAGCCGACGCCGAAACCGACACCCAGCCCGTATGCGGCATAGACCTGCGGCAGCGTGCGCGCGGCGCCGGCGGCCGCGAGCCCGGCGGCCGTCAGCAGCATGCCGGCGACGGCGAGCCGCCGCGAGCCGAAACGGTCGGCGAGCGGCCCGCTGATGACACCGAAGCCGAAATACAGGAAGCCGGCCAGCGAGAACACGAGCGAGATCTGCCCGCGGGACGCGGCGAAGTCCCGTTGCAGCGGTTCGACGAAGGCGCTGAACGTGTACGCGCTGCCGAAGCCGACGAACGTCACGGCGAATGCGGCAGCGACCACGTACCAGCCATAGAAGAGGCGCGGCGCGCCCGGACGGTTCATGACGATGCTCCTCTCAGGTCAGTTCCGCCGCCCCCGCAGGCGGCATCCGGATTGCCTCATGGATATAGTTGAACTATGTTGGTCTGATCGGCGGCCGAGGCCCGGTCGCCACGATGCAACCCGTGCGACAACGTTACTCGAGCGTATTCGCCGTCACAAACGATATTTCGTCGACCTTTCGCTTTAGAAAAACTCAATGAACCGGTCCCGCCTGCCGCCGCTCAACGCATTGCGCGCGTTCGAGGCGGCCGCCCGCCACCTGTCGGTGAAATCCGCGGCCGAAGAGCTGTCGGTCACGCCCGGCGCGGTGAGCCAGATGATCCGCACGCTCGAGGCGCACCTCGGCGTGCAGCTGTTCGACCGCGTCAACCGCGGGATCCTGCTCACCGCCGCCGGCCGTGACTATCTTCCGCCCGTGCGCAACGCGTTCCGCCAGATCGCCGACGCATCGCAGCGCGTGTCGGGCACGGCCGACAGCGGCGTGCTGACCGTCAGCGTCACGCCGTTCTTCGCGTCCGCGTGGCTCGTGCCGCGCCTCGCGCAATTCCGGCATGCGTGCCCGGATGTCGACCTGCAGGTCGTCACGGGCCATGCGCACGCCGACTTCGCGCGCGACGGCGTCGATGTCGCGATCCGCCACGGCCTCGGCCGCTATGTCGGGCTGTGCAGCGAACGCCTGCTGACCGTCGAGATCGTCGCGCTGGCAGCGCCCGCGCTCGTCGAACGGCTCGGCATGCCGGCGACGCCCGCCGATCTCGTCGCATGGCCGCACCTGCACGACGCCGAGCGCAAGGGCTGGCACATCTGGTTCGACGCGCAGCGGATCGACGATTTCGGTCCGCCGCGCGGCCCTGCGTTCGATGACGCGGGCCTGCTGCTGCAGGCGATCGTCGCCGGCCAGGGCGCGGGGCTCCTGCCCGCCGCGATGGTGCGCGCCGAGCTCGCGAGCGGGCGGCTGGTGCAGCTCGCGGACGTCACGTGGCTCGACGATTTCGCGTACTACCTCGTCTATCCGCCGCACCATGCCGAGCGCCCGAAAGTCGCCGCATTCCGCCGCTGGATCCTCGACGCGGCGCTGGCCGACGGCGCGGCGCAGATGTCGGGCGCGGCATAGCAGCCCGCGTCTCCATGCCGGCGCGACACCGGCGCGCCCACCCGCCGCGCCAGCGGCAGCCGGCGCCGAAGTACAATAGCCGCTCGCGCCGCCGACACGCGGCGATCCCGCCGCACGACCTGCGGCACTCTCCGGACCGAATCACCCGACGCCGCGATGCGAGCCCGCTGCGCGGCGGCCTCAACCTTTGACTTTCACACGCACATGGCCCAATACGTTTTCACGATGAACCGGGTCGGCAAGATCGTGCCGCCCAAGCGCCAGATCCTGAAGGACATCTCCCTGTCGTTCTTCCCCGGCGCGAAGATCGGCGTGCTCGGCCTGAACGGCTCGGGCAAGTCGACGCTGATCCGCATCATGGCGGGTGTCGACAAGGACATCGAAGGCGAAGCGACGCCGATGCCGAACCTGAACATCGGCTACCTGCCGCAGGAACCGCAGCTCGATCCGACCAAGACCGTGCGCGAAGCGGTCGAGGAAGGCCTCGGCGACCTGTTCCAGGCGAACAAGAAACTCGAGGAAATCTACGCGGCCTACGCGGAGCCGGACGCCGACTTCGACGCGCTCGCAGCCGAGCAGGCGAAGTACGAGGCGATCCTCGCGTCGAGCGACGGCGGCAGCCCCGAGCAGCAGCTCGAAGTCGCGGCCGACGCACTGCGCCTGCCGCCGTGGGACGCGAAGATCGAGCACCTGTCGGGCGGCGAGAAGCGCCGCGTCGCGCTGTGCAAGCTGCTGCTCGAAAAGCCCGACATGCTGCTGCTCGACGAGCCGACCAACCACCTCGACGCCGAATCGGTCGACTGGCTCGAGCAGTTCCTCGTGCGCTTCCCGGGCACCGTCGTCGCGGTCACGCACGATCGCTACTTCCTCGACAACGCGGCCGAATGGATTCTCGAACTCGACCGTGGCCACGGCATTCCGTGGAAGGGCAACTACAGCAGCTGGCTCGACCAGAAGGAAGAGCGCCTGAAGCAGGAAGAAGCGTCGGAATCGGCGCGCCAGAAGGCGATCAAGAAGGAACTGGAGTGGGTGCGCCAGAATCCGAAGGGCCGCCAGGCGAAGTCGAAGGCGCGTATCGCGCGCTTCGAGGAGCTGAACAGCCAGGAATACCAGAAGCGCAACGAGACGCAGGAAATCTTCATTCCGGTCGGCGACCGCCTCGGCAATGAAGTGATCGAGTTCAAGAACGTCAGCAAGGCGTACGGCGATCGCCTGCTGATCGACAACCTGAACTTCAAGATCCCGGCCGGCGCGATCGTCGGCATCATCGGCCCGAACGGCGCCGGCAAGTCGACGCTGTTCCGGATGCTGACGGGCAAGGAGCAGCCGGATTCGGGCGAGATCGTGCGGGGCCCGACGGTGAAGCTCGCGTACGTCGACCAGAGCCGCGACGCGCTCGACGGCTCGAAGACGGTGTTCGAGGAAATCTCCGGCGGCGCCGACATCCTGACGGTCGGCAAGTACGAAACGCCGTCGCGCGCGTATATCGGCCGCTTCAACTTCAAGGGCGGCGACCAGCAGAAGGTCGTCGGCAACCTGTCCGGCGGCGAACGCGGCCGCCTGCACCTCGCGAAGACGCTGATCGCGGGCGGCAACGTGCTGCTGCTCGACGAACCGTCGAACGACCTCGACGTCGAAACGCTGCGTGCACTGGAAGACGCGCTGCTCGAATTCGCGGGCTCGGTGATGGTGATCTCGCACGACCGCTGGTTCCTCGACCGGATCGCGACGCACATCCTGTCGTTCGAAGGCGATTCGCAGGCCGTGTTCTTCGACGGCAACTACCAGGAGTACGAGGCCGACAAGCGGGCGCGCCTCGGCGAGGAAGCCGCGAAGCCGCACCGCCTGCGCTACAAGCCGATCAGCCGCTGAACGGCGCGGGTGGGTTGCCCGCGTCGCGGCAACGCGGTGCCGGCGCCCCTGCGCTCACGAGACGGAAAAGCGGGCCGCCGGCCCGCGCCAGACTGATGAAGAACCCCACGTTTTTCGGAGCGTGGGGTTTTGTTTTTTTGTGCGCTTGCACGGCTGCGCGTGGCACGCGGGCCACGGCTGCCGCTGCGCAGTCTGTCCGACCCGACTGTCGCCCGCTCAGGCGAGCGCGCCCAGCTCGCGCAGCCGCGCCTCGGTGGCCGCGCCGCTCGTGTGGTGGATGCCGTGCCAGCCGAGCGCGGTCGCGGCGGCGGCGTTCTTCGCGTTGTCGTCGATGAACACGAGTTCGTGCGGCGCGATGCCCGGCAGGTGCGGCTCGATCCGCGCGTGCATCTCGCGGTAGATCGCCGGATCGGGCTTCACGAGCTTCACGCGGCCCGACACGACGATGTCCCGAAAGCGCCGCAGCACGGGGAACCTGTCCCACGCATACGGGAACGTCTGCGCGGACCAGTTCGTCAGCCCGAAGAGGGGCATGCGCTGCGCATCGAGCCGGTCGACGAGCGCCTCACCTTCCGCGAGCACGCCGCCGATCATCTCGTGCCAGCGCGTGTAGAACGCGCGGATCAGCGGCTCGTGTTGCGGAAACTTCGCAACGAGTTCGTCGGTGCCTTCCTCGATCGTCTGTCCGCCGTCCTGGCGGATCACCCAGTCCATCCCGCATACGTGCGTGAGAAACCAGCGGCGCTCGGTGTCGTCCTGAATCAGCTGCTTGTACAGGTACTCCGGACTCCAGTCGATCAGCACTCCGCCGAAATCGAATATGACGGCCTTGATCGTCATGCGAACTCCGTCGCTAGCACGTCGGCGAGCGGGCGCGGCGTCACCGCGTTGCCCGACAGCGTGTTGTTTTCCCAGACGAAGTGGTGATGCGCGACGATCTGCGCGGCCGACAGGTGCGCGCGCGCGTTCGTCGTGTGCAGGTCGGACACGACCGTCGTGCGGTAGCCGAGCAGCGCCGCGCGGCGCGCGGCCGAGTCGACGCAGAATTCGGTCGCATAGCCGCAGATCAGCACCGCGCCGATGCCGTCGCGATCGAGCCGCTCGGCAAGCGGCGTCTCGTGGAACGAATCGCCGAAGCGCTTGCGCACGCGCCAGTCGCCGTCCGCGACGACGAGGTCCGCATGCAGGTCCCAGCCCGGCGTGCCGGGGACGATGTCGTCGTCCGCGTCGCCGTCGTGCTGCACGAAGCAGACGGGCGCGCCCGCCGCGCGCGCCGCTGCCGTCAGCCGGTTGATGCCGGCCACCACGTCGTCGAGCCGGTGCGCGGGATTCGTCCGCTGCACGAGCCCGCGCTGCATGTCGACCACGATTACTGCCACTTTCGCCATCGCTGCCCTCGTCTCTCGTTCTTGGTGATTCGAATCGATGCGGCGTGCGCCAGCGTCAGATCGGCTGCGTGCGCGCGTCGAGCCACGCCTTCGCGTCGCCGCTCACGTGCCGGCCGACGCGTTCGCGCACCGTCGCGTGATACGCGTTCAGCCACGCGCGCTCTTCTTCGTGCAGCATCTCGACCAGTACGCAGCGCGTGTCGATCGGGCACAGCGTGAGCGTTTCGAACGCGAGGAAATCGCCGAACTCCGTCTGCCCGGCGGCCCGGTTGACGACCAGGTTCTCGATCCGGACGCCCCACTTGCCGGGCCGGTACACGCCCGGCTCGATCGACGTGATCATCCCCTCCTCCATCGCGGTGTACGGCTCGGCCGGCGCGTAGTGCGAAATCACCTGCGGACCTTCGTGCACGTTCAGGAAGTAGCCGACGCCGTGGCCGGTGCCGTGGCCGTAGTCGAGCCCGGCCGCCCACATCGGCGCGCGCGCGATCGCGTCGAGCATCGGCGAGCGGATGCCGCGCGGGAAACGCGCGCGCGACAGCGCCATCATCGACTTAAGCACGATCGTGAAGTCGCGCCGCTGCAGGTCGCTGACCATGCCGACCGGCACGACGCGCGTGATGTCGGTCGTGCCGCTCACGTACTGCCCGCCCGAATCGATCAGCAGCAGGCCGTCGCCGGCGATCGTCGCATGCGACTCCGGCGTCGCGCGGTAATGGGGCATCGCGCCGTTCGCGTTGAAGCCGGCGATCGTCGCGAAGCTCGGCGACACGTAGCCCGGACGGCGCGCACGCGCGGCCGTGAGCTTGTCGTCGATCGTCAGCTCGGTGATCGTCTCGCGGTTCACCGCCTGCTCGAACCACGCGAAGAATTCGGCGAGCGCCGCGCCGTCGTGCTCCATCGTCACGCGCACGTGCTCGATCTCGGCGGACGTCTTGCGCGATTTCGCGAACGTCGACGGATTGACCGCCTCGATCAGCTTCACGCCGGACGGCACGGCCTCGAGCGTGCCGTACGTGACGCGGCGCGGATCGACCAGCAGCGTCGCGCCGTCGGGCAGCGCGCCGAGCGCCGCACGCGCGGCGTCGTACGGCCGCACGTCGACGCCGTCCAGCGCGAGCGACGCGGCGAGCGCGGGCGGCACCTTGCCGTCGGCGACGAACAGCGTCGCGCGATCGGCGCCGATCATTGCGTGCGCAACGAATACCGGGTTGAAGTTGACGTCCGCGCCGCGCAGGTTGAAGAGCCACGCGAGATCGTCGAGCGTCGACACGAAATGCCATTGCGCGCCCTGCGCGTGCATCGCGCGGCGCACCTCGGCGAGCTTGCTCGCGCGCGTCGCGTCGGCCTGCGGCGCCACGTGCTCGAACACGGTGTCGTCGGGCAGCCCCGGCCGCTCGGGCCAGATCGCGTCGAGCAGGTCGAGATCGGTACGCAGCGCGATGCCGCGCGCGGTCAGCGCGGTCGAAAGCGCACGCGCGGCCGCGACGCCGAGCACCGCGCCGTCGACGCCGACCGTGGCGCCTGCCGGCACGTTCTGCGCGAGCCAGTCGACGTGCGGCGCGCTCTGCTGCCCGCCCGTCATCTTCATCAGCGTGACGCCGCTGCCGGCCAGTTCGGCGTCGGCCTGCACCCAGTAGCGGCTGTCGACCCACAGTCCCGCGAAATCGGCGGTGACGACGAGCGTGCCGACCGAGCCCGTGAAGCCGGACAGCCAGCGGCGCGCCTGCCAGCGCTCGGGCAGGTATTCGGACAAGTGGGGATCGGCCGACGGTACGAGATAGGCGACCAAGTTCTCGCGGACCATCGCGCCACGCAGCAGCGCGAGACGGGCCGGCACCGACGAGGCTTCGGGAAAACGGGCATTCATGATTTCACCTGAGAGCAATCAGCGACGCGCCGCCAGCGCGACCGTCGCGGCTACGGCAAGGAACGCGACACCGGTGCAGACCGGCCATTCGAGCGTCTCGCCGTCGTAAAACAGTCCCGAGAGATTGCCGGCCATCTTCGCGGCAGCCGCGCCGGCAATGCCGGCGAGTACCGCGCCCCACCAGGCCGGCCGGCCGTCGCGGCGCAACGGGTGCAGCCAGCGGCCGAACAGCCCGACGGCCGTTCCCAGGACGATGATTCCAAACCAGTTCATTCGACGCCTCTATTAATTTCAGATTCGTCCCATAGGCGTGAACGATTCCCGCGGCTAGCATCGACCCATCCATCGAAACCGAGATCAGCAGGGTACTTGCCGCGTAACGTTCGAGTGTAGGGGCCGACCGGACGTTATGGCAAGCGCGCACCGGCTGCCGTAATGAAGAAATCCCATGCGAATCGCTCTGATCGATCCGGATGCGCGACATGCAGCGCTCTTGAATCGCCTCCTCTTCGCGGGCGGCCACCTCTGCCACCCGTTCCAGTCCAGCGCACGGTTCTTCGAGTGGCTCGCCACCGATACCTGCGACATGCTGATCACCGGCGACTGGGCCGGCGACCAGCCCGCCGAGGAAGTGATTCCGCGTGCCCGGGCGATCCTGCCCGGCCTGCCGGCGATCGCCGTGATGCGGATGCCGCGCGAAAGCGAGATCGTGTCGTGCCTGCATGCGGGCGCCGACGACTGCATCGTCAAGCCGGTCAGCGGCCCGGAGCTGCTCGCCCGCGTCAACGCGCTGCTGCGCCGCGCGGGCGTCCGGCGTCCGCCGAACCGCTCGCGCGATACGTATGGAGAATACGCGTTCGACGCCACCCATTGCCTCGCGCGCTTCGGCGACGAGGTCGTCGCGCTCACGCCGAAGGAGTTCCGCTTCGCACTGCTGCTGTTCGCGAACCTGTCCCGGCCCGTGTCGCGTGCCCATATCCTCGAAACGGTCTGGGCGCGCCGGCGCGACATGAAGTCGCGCACCCTCGACACCCACGCGTCCCGGCTGCGCAGCAAGCTGAAGCTGCTGCCCGAGCACGGCTACCGGCTGCTGCCGCTGTACGGCTATGGCTACCAGCTCGACCAGGTGCCGATCGAGCCCCCAAATTGCCGGCCCTCTGCCGCCGACGGCCGCTACGCATCGAGTGACGAAATCGCCGAGACGCTATAATACGGGGCTAAACGATAGCCCTTGATATGCAACTCCTCACGATCGGAATCAACCACCACACTGCGCCAGTCGCCTTGCGCGAACGCGTGGCGTTTCCGCTCGAACAGATCAAGCCGGCTCTCGTCACGTTCAAGAGCATCTTCCTCGGGCCCCAGGCGCCCAATGCGCCGGAAGCGGCGATCCTCTCCACCTGCAACCGCACCGAGCTCTATTGCGCGACCGACGACCGTGCGGCGCGCGAGGGCGCCGTGCGCTGGCTGTCGGAGTATCACCGGATTCCCGTCGACGAACTCGCGCCGCACCTGTATGCGCTGCCGCAGTCGGAAGCGGTCCGCCACGCGTTCCGCGTCGCGTCAGGCCTCGACTCGATGGTGCTCGGCGAAACCCAGATCCTCGGCCAGCTGAAGGACGCGGTGCGCACCGCGTCGGAAGCCGGCGCGCTCGGCACCTACCTGAACCAGCTGTTCCAGCGCACCTTCGCGGTCGCGAAGGAAGTGCGCGGCACGACCGAGATCGGCGCGCAGTCGGTGTCGATGGCCGCCGCCGCGGTCCGCCTCGCGCAGCGCATCTTCGAGAACGTGTCCGACCAGCGCGTGCTGTTCATCGGCGCCGGCGAAATGATCGAGCTGTGCGCGACGCACTTCGCCGCGCAGAGCCCGCGCGAGCTGGTTGTCGCGAACCGCACCGCGGAGCGCGGCCAGAAGCTCGCCGAACGCTTCAACGGCCGCGCGATGCCGCTGTCGGACTTGCCGGCCCGCATGCAGGAATTCGACATCATCGTGTCGTGCACCGCGTCGACGCTGCCGATCATCGGACTCGGCGCGGTCGAGCGCGCTGTGAAGGCGCGCCGTCACCGGCCGATCTTCATGGTCGACCTCGCGGTGCCGCGCGACATCGAGCCCGAAGTCGGCGAGCTGAAGGACGTGTTCCTGTACACCGTCGACGATCTCGGCGCGATCGTGCGCGAAGGCAACGCATCGCGCCAGGCCGCGGTCGCCCAGGCCGAGGCGATCATCGAGACGCGCGTGCAGAACTTCATGCAGTGGCTCGACACACGCAGCGTCGTGCCGGTGATCCGGCACATGCATACGCAGGCCGATGCGCTGCGCCGCGCCGAAGTCGACAAGGCGCAGAAGATGCTCGCGCGCGGCGACGATCCGGCCGCCGTGCTCGAAGCGCTGTCGCAGGCGCTGACCAACAAGCTGATCCACGGCCCGACGAGCGCGCTCAACCGCTCGAACGGCGCCGATCGCGATTCGCTGATCGACCTGATGCGCAGCTTCTACCAGCACGCGCCGCGCTCGAACGACCAGTCGGGCCACTAGCGCCGATCGGGTCCCCTCCGCCGGCCCGCGCGCCGGACTATCCTTTCCGAATACCTTGCCGGGAGCGCCGCTCCACACCATGAAGACGAGCATGCAACGCAAGCTCGACCAGCTGTCCGTACGGCTGGCCGAACTGAACGACCTGCTGAGCCGCGAGAACGTCACTGCCGATCTCGACCAGTACCGCAAGCTGACCCGCGAGCACGCCGAGCTCGGCCCGGTCGTCGAGCAGTACGCGCTGTGGCGCCAGTCGCGCAGCGACGAGGTGGCCGCGCAGGAGCTGCTCGGCGACGCGTCGATGCGCGACTTCGCCGAGGACGAGATCAAGAGCGCCCGGGACAGCATGGTCCGTCTCGAGACCGAGCTGCAGAAGATGCTGCTGCCGAAGGACCCGAACGACGAGCGCAACATCTTCCTCGAAATCCGCGCGGGCACGGGCGGCGACGAATCGGCGCTGTTCGCCGGCGACCTGCTGCGCATGTACCTGCGCTTCGCGGAACGCCAGCGCTGGCAGGTCGAGATGATGTCGGAAAGCGCGTCGGATCTCGGCGGCTACAAGGAAGTGATCGTGCGGATCGCGGGCCAGGGTGCGTATTCGCGCCTGAAGTTCGAATCGGGCGGCCATCGCGTGCAGCGCGTGCCGGCCACCGAGACGCAGGGGCGCATCCACACGTCCGCGTGCACGGTCGCGGTGATGCCGGAAGCCGACGAGATCGGCGAGGTCGAGATCAATCCGGCCGACTTGCGCATCGACACCTTCCGCGCGTCGGGCGCGGGCGGCCAGCACATCAACAAGACCGATTCGGCGGTGCGCGTCACGCACATCCCGACCGGGATCGTCGTCGAGTGCCAGGACGACCGTTCGCAGCACAAGAACAAGGACCGCGCGCTGAAGGTGCTCGCCGCGCGGATCAAGGACAAGCAGTATCACGAGCAGCACGCGAAGGAAGCCGCGACGCGCAAGAGCCTGATCGGCTCGGGCGACCGTTCGGAGCGGATCCGCACGTACAACTTCCCGCAGGGCCGGATGACCGATCACCGGATCAACCTGACGCTGTACCGGCTCGAGGCGATCATGGACGGCGATCTCGACGAACTGATCGGCGCGCTCGTCAGCGAGCATCAGGCCGAACTGCTCGCGTCGCTCGGCGACGCCGACTGAGCCCGCGATGAGCGCCACGACCGCCGTCGACCTGCTGCGCGCGTCGCCGCTCGACCCCGTCGACGCGCGCGTACTGCTCACGCATGCGCTCGGCTGGACGCGCACGCAACTCATCACGCGCGGCGACGAGCCGCTCGACGCGGCCGCGGTCGAACGCTATCGCGCGCTCGAGGCGCGCCGCGTCGCGGGCGAGCCGGTCGCGCAGCTGGTCGGGGTGCGCGAGTTCTTCGGGCGGCCGTTCGACGTGACACCGGACGTGCTGATTCCGCGTCCGGAAACCGAACTGCTCGTCGAGGCGGCGCTCGACGCGATCGACGGGGTCGCGCATCCCGCGGTGCTCGACCTCGGCACCGGCAGCGGCGCGATCGCGGTGTCGATCGCGGCCGAGCGGCCCGACGCGCGCGTGTGGGCGCTCGACCGTTCGCCGGCTGCGCTGAGCGTCGCCCGGCGCAACGCGGACAAGCTGCTCGACGCGCACCGCCCCGGCGGCCTGCTGCACTGGCTGCAGAGCGACTGGTATGCGGCGCTCGATCCGTCGCTTGCGTTCAACGCGATCGTCAGCAACCCGCCGTACATCGCGGAGCACGACCCGCACCTGCTGCAAGGCGATCTGCGCTTCGAGCCGCGCGGCGCGCTGACCGACGACGCCGACGGCCTGAGCGCGATCCGCACGATCGTCGCGGGCGCCGGCGCGTTCCTGAAACCGCATGGCTCGTTGTGGATCGAGCACGGCTACGACCAGGCCGACGCGGTGCGCGCGCTGCTCGCCGCGCGCGGCTTCGTCGCGATCAGGTCGCTCGCCGATCTCGCCGCAATCGAGCGCACCACCGGCGGCCGCCGGGCCGGCTGACGCCCGGCCCGGCCGGTGGAAATCCGCTATCATTTCGTTCTAACGCCCCGCAAACGCAAGGTCAGTCATGGACACCCAACAACGTATCAAGCAAATCGTCGACGAAAACCAGGTCGTGCTCTTCATGAAGGGCAACGCGCAATTCCCGATGTGCGGCTTCTCGGGCCGCGCCGTGCAGGTGCTGAAGGCCTGCGGCGTCGACCAGTTCAAGACGGTCAACGTGCTCGAGGACGAGGAAATTCGCCAGGGCATCAAGGAATTCTCGAACTGGCCGACCATTCCGCAGCTGTACGTGAAGGGCGAATTCATCGGCGGCTCGGACATCATGATGGAGATGTACCAGTCGGGCGAACTGCAGCAACTGTTCGCCGCCGCTTAACGCGCCGTATCGCCCCTTCCCCGATGGAATCCCGCAGCGCGCCGCCGCGCCGCCTGATCGTTGCGATCACCGGCGCTACCGGCGCGATCTACGGCGTGCGGCTGCTCGACATGCTGCGCGCCGCCGGCGGCGTCGAAACGCACCTGCTGATTTCGAGCGCCGGCTGGCTCAACATCCAGCACGAACTGCAGCTGTCGAAGGCCGACGTCGAACGACGCGCGGATGTCGTGCACTCCGTGCGCGACGTCGGCGCGACGATCGCGTCGGGCTCGTTCGCGACCGACGGGATGGTGATCGCGCCGTGCTCGATGAAGACGCTCGGGAGCGTCGCGCACGGCCTGTCGGACAACCTGATCACCCGCGCCGCCGACGTCACGCTGAAGGAACGCCGCCGCCTCGTGCTGATGGTGCGCGAAACGCCGTTCAACCTCGCGCACCTGCGCAACATGACCGCCGTGACCGAGATGGGCGGCATCGTGTTTCCGCCGCTGCCGGCCTTCTACGCGATGCCGAAGACGATCGAGGAACTCGTCGACCAGACGGTCGCGCGCGTGCTCGACCTGTTCGCGCTGAGCGCGCCGCTGACGACACCCTGGGAAGGCATCCGGCACGCGCAGTAACGGGGCGCGCACCAAGCGCCCCTCCCCTCGCTTCTCCGCTCATCCGCATCATTTCGCCAGCCATCGCCGGCGAATATCGCCCATTCTCGCAGACACGCGCACCCAGGCCGCAGTCTCCGCCAATTATCAACAAACAAGATTCAATCAAATTCGTGCCAATGAATTTATCAACAAATGATGGGGAGCTATAGTCACAGCCAACATCATTCGCAGGCCACCACCATGAACCGCTTGCCTTCGCTCTACCTGTCCCACGGCGCGCCGACGCTGCCGATCGATCCGACGCTGCCGTCCGCCGCGTTCACGCACCTCGGTGGCGAATTGCCGCGCCCGCGCGCGGTGCTGATGCTGTCCGCGCACTGGGGCACCCAGCAGCCGGTCGCGAGCGTCGCGCAGCATCCGGAAACGATCCACGATTTCTACGGATTCCCGCGCGCGCTGTACGAGATCCGCTATCCGGCGCCGGGCGCGCCGGACGTCGCCGAGCGCGCGGCCGGCCTGCTGAACGCGGCCGGCATCGCGACCCAGACGACCGAGCACGGCCTCGACCACGGTGCATGGGTGCCGATGCTGCTGATGTTCCCGGAAGCTGACGTGCCGGTCGCGCAGCTATCGATCCAGCCGCGTGCGGATGCCGCCCATCACTTCGCGCTCGGCCGCGCATTGCGGCCGCTGCGCGACGAAGGCGTGATGGTGATCGGCTCCGGCCAGATCACGCACAACCTGCGCGCCGCCGATTTCGGCGCGGCGCCCGAGGATGCCGATCCGCGCGTCACTGAATTCACCGACTGGTTCGAGGCGAAGCTCGCCGCGCGCGACATCGACGCGCTGCTCGACTATCGCCGCCAGGCGCCGCATGCGGTGCTGATGCATCCGACCGACGAACACCTGCTGCCGGTGTTCGCTGCGCTCGGCGCAGCGGACGACGACTACCAGCTCGGCATCCAGTCGCTCGGCACCTACCAGCGCGTGCTCGCGATGACGAACTACGTGTTCGCCGGCGCGGCCGCTTGAGCAGCTGACGGCCACGGGCCTTTCTGCGGCGCCGGCTCCAGCGCCGACGCCAAGCCGGCCCCAAAAACAAAAAGCCCGTCCGAGCAGAACGCTCGAACGGGCTTTTTTCGTTGACCTGCCGCCGCCGATCCCGGCGGCAGGTCACGATGCGTCAGGCACCGACACCCTCGAGGATCTCGTCGTGCGTTTCGCGCTCTTCGAGATACTGGGTCCGGTAGCCCGAATTCGCGCCCCAGAAGTAGAACACCAGCGCGATCGCCGCGACGATCAGCATGTCCCAGCCGTACGGCAGGACGCCGTGGCCGCCGAACTCCTTGCTGCCGATCAGCGACAGCACGGCCATCGTCGGCAGGTAGGCGACGAGCCACCATGCGGCCTTCAGGTCGGCACCCCAGCCGCCCCAGCCGGCCTTGGCCTGGAAGTAGAAGTACACCGGCAGCGCGACGATCATCAGCAGGATGATTTCGCCGGTCAGCGGCCACTTCGCCCAGTACAGGATCAGCGATGCGCAGACGAACGCGAACGGTGCAATCAGCTTCATGCCCGGGATCGACAGCGGACGCTCGATGTCGGTCGCCGAACGGCGCAGCGCCATCAGGCTGATCGGGCCGGTCAGGTACGAGATCACCGTCGCGACCGAAATCACCGCCGCGAGCGAGCTCCAGCCGCGGAAGAAGAACAGGAAGATGAACGAAACCAGCAGGTTGAACCACATCGCCTGGCGCGGCACGCCGTAGAGCGGGTGCACGTTGCCGAACATCTTCGGCATCGTGTTGTTGCGCTCCATCGCGTAGATCATCCGCGTCGTCGTCGCCATGTAGGTCGTGCCGGTGCCGCTCGGGCTCACGAACGCGTCGACGTACAGCAGGATCGCGAGCCAGTTCAGGTTCAGCGCGATCGCCAGTTCGGCGAACGGCGACTTGAAGTTGAAGTGCGACCAGCCCGCCGCGATGTCGGCCGGGTTCACCGCGCCGATGTACGCGACTTGCAGCAGCACGTAGATCACCAGCGCGATCAGGATCGACGTGATCACCGCGAACGGCACGCTGCGCGACGGATTGCGCGCTTCACCCGCGAGGTTGACCGGGCTCTGGAAGCCGTTGAACGCAAACACGATGCCGCTCGTCGCGACCGCGGTCAGCACCGCGGACCAGCCGTACGGCGCGAAGCTCGCGTTCGTCGCCGTGCCGAGGTTCTCCGAGTGGAAGCTCGAGAACATCAGGCCGGCGATCGTCAGGCCGGGGATCAGGAACTTGAAGATCGTGATCGCCGTGTTCGCACGCGCGAACGCCTTCACGCCCCAGTAGTTCAGCAGGAAGTAGATCACCACGAGCACGGCCGACAGCAGCAGGCCGGGGGTCGTCAGCTCGCCGTTGACGAACAGCGCGTGCGCCCAGGGATAAGGCCACGTACTCATGTACTGGATCGACGCTTCCGCCTCGATCGGGATCACCGATACGATCGCGATCCAGTTCGCCCACGCGCTGATGAAGCCCACCAGCGACCCGTGCGAGTAGCGTGCATAGCGAACCATGCCGCCCGACTCGGGGAACATCGCGCCCAGTTCCGCATACGTCAGCGCAATCGCGAGAATCACGACCGCGCCGATGATCCACGCGCAGATCGCCGCCGGACCGGCGATCTTCGCGGCCTTCCAGGCGCCGAACAGCCAGCCGGAGCCGATAATCGAACCCAGCCCCGTCAGCATCAGTGCAAACGGGCCGATGTTCCGTTGAATAGAACTCTTCACATCCTCTCCTGTGTCTCAAAAAGCATGGTCGGTCCGCTATCCGGGATCGGCTCGGATTGCACCGCGCACGCATTCTTGGGGGGACGCATCACCCGATCAGGGCAACCCGTCCACGGGGCGCGTAGTTTAACGGTTGCACCTCCGGATTGGCGCCAAAAATCGATCGCCCCCTACAAAAAAATCATGGCGATTGCAATGTTTGTAAGCTCTAAACTCGGAATAACCCTGAGAGCATGGAATTACGGTTGACCGCGCGGTGAATTCGCCGTATAAAGATCCACGCAGGATTTCAAGTGGCGAGTGAATTGGTTCTTTCGTAGTTCGCCCATCAACGGTACTCCGGTTGGTCCTATTACCCCTTCCTTGATTTTCCGCACCCATGGGCTTCGGCCCCGTTTTATCTTTTTAGGAACAAGTAACATGGCAACCGGTACCGTCAAGTGGTTCAATGACGCAAAGGGCTTCGGCTTCATCACCCCGGAAGGCGGCGGCGACGATCTGTTCGCGCACTTCTCGGAAATCCGCGTCGAAGGCTTCAAGACGCTGCAAGAAAACCAGAAGGTCGAATTCGAAGTGAAGACGGGCCCGAAGGGTCTGCAAGCTGCGAACATTCGCCCGCTGTAAGTTCAGCGCGAGATTTCGTCTGAAAAAAAGCCCCGCTTCGGCG
>NZ_JBSAXD010000051.1:0-44647 GCF_053427715.1 Burkholderia sp. MR1-5-21 | reverse complement strand
AAGTACAAGTACATCGGCTCGTAGGGCATCTACGTTGGCGACAAAATGATAGCCCGAGAGTATTCCGGCGCGGGTGAAACACCCCAAAGGTTGGATTGGTATCCAACCTTTGGGGTGCAGTTCAGTGAGTGGCCCTTGTTGTTAGCGAGGCTGGCTGCATCCTGGATGATGGTTTCTATGCGACTGGGTGCTGCTCTGCGGGCGCTGCCTTGGTCACGGGTCGATCCGTTGGGGCGGCTTCGCCAGTTATAGAACGTCCCATCCGATATGCCGTGCTTCCGGCATACGTCCGCGACCTTCATGCCCGCTTCGGCTTCCTTCAACACCCGTTGATCTGTTCCTCGGTGAACAGCGACTTTTTCATGACAAGGTTTCTTCTGCGGCTTTGCCACTAACTTTACAGTGGGATACTTCAGAGGGGAAAGGTCAACATTCACCATGCGTAACGTGACCGAAACAGTGTTTGTGGACAAATCGAACCCGACCAGATCACACTCAATACCGCGACGACACTCGGGCTGAAAGCCGCTTTCGCGGATTTCGAACGAGACGGGCAGGACCTGAGGAATTTCGAGTTCTGCATCTATACGACAAAGGCGTCGAACGACGAGAGCGCAGACGGCAAGGACGTCATCGGCGTGATGTTTGCGGCGAGGGTTCTGCCCGGCCAGCGCGGGCTCGGCAACGTCAGCAAGCTGGGAAAATCGATCAACTACGTGATCTCGCCGGAAAGCGGGGAGATCCTGGGCATTCACCTCACCCGGTGACCGGGCAATGGCCGACGGCCGCAACGGATTTCGAATGCAGGAGCCGGAATGGAACGAACGCTCGCGGACTATCCGGCGTATCTGCCGTTGGTGAAGCACATCTACGACGAAATGATACAAGGCTGCTTCGACGGACTGGTGACGAGCGGTTTCGCATCACCGGGTTCTGCCGCGGAATTCGAAACCGCGTTGCATGCTTGTCTCGGACGCGAGCCAATGAGTGCGATTCCGGAACGCGCATTGCTTGGCGGCGACGTGTTCGTATTCGGCGATCGGGAGCTGGGCACTTTGCGGATCGAAATCCCGCTTTACGCATCTGGCTCGCGTTCCGACGCATACGCAATCATGCGTGCTCGGCCGGATGGAAGTGCCGGACCGAGGCTGTATCTGTACGACATCCTGATACCGTGACTCTGCCGGGCGAATGCAACGAAACTGCGAAGTGCACGATTGTGCTTGGCCGTCGTATGTCGGACTCCGCCGTTCATTGGCATAATCACGGCCTTTGACGATCCGGTGCCGTGCCAAGCGCGACGGTTCTGCGTCCCGTCTGCCGACCTGCGGGCCGCCTTGCGGAGAACGCGCAAGCATCCGTCGTCGCCCGCTGGACAAAACGTCCTGGCTCGGCGCGATCCGCCTCGGCGGACACCTTTACTCATGAATATGCAAAAGATGTCTACCTCGACTGATTCGGCGACCGGAGCCAGCCCCATCGTCAGCCTGAAACACCTCCTCGAAACCCCCGGCGACTATTCCGGGTGGCTCTACCTGCCACCGATGCCGTGGACGCTGGAAACCGAAGGCGCATTCGCGCCCGACACGAAAGACCCGGACGAGCACATCGTCCCCGACATCGCCCAACAGCCCGGCTGGCGCATCACGCTCGACAGCGCCACGATCGAGGACATCGTGATCAACGCGCACGACCAGGTCGACGATCCGAGTCTTGCGCAGTTGCTCGACGCATTCGTTTTCTATGTCGAGAACGACGCTTTCATCCTGCTCTGACTCCAACCGCAGAACGTTCTGTCGCCAAAGACAAGAAAGGACCGCCAAGCGGTCCTTTCCAGCGCAAAGCCACGAACGCACAACATCAGCCCCTCACGGCAACGAAATCGTCAAATTCGCCGACTCCGGCCCGACCTTGATGATCTGCGAATACGGCGCGAGCGTCTGCAGCGTCTTGTCCTTCAGGTACGTATTGAGCCCGAGGTACGCGAGCAGCGCGACGAGCCCGAACACCGCGCCGATCGCCCACACCGGCACTTCGCGCTTCAACCGGTGCGCGATCTGGTCCGGCAGCGGCCAGTTCGGCGCGAACGGCGCGCGCTTGCCCTTCATGTGCGCGATCTCGTCCCCGAGCCGCGCGGTCAGGTAAGCAAGCTTCTCCGGCCCTTCGAGCAGATACTTGCCCTGGAACCCGAGCAGCAGGCACATGTGGAACACCTCGAGCGACTGCAGCCGCGCCGCGCCCTGCGCACGGCATTCCTCGAGATACTGGAAGAACTTCTCGCCCGCGAGCTGCTCGCCGAACAGCACGAGCTGCAGCGGCCGGCGCTCCCAGTCCGGGCGGATCTTGTACTGCGACGACAGCACCATCTCGTCGACGGCCGCGCAGAACGCGAACTTCGCGCCGTACACGTCCTCGGCGGCGATGTTCAGCTTCTTCGCGCCGCGCTCGAAATCGGTGAGGAATTCCTGGATGCGCGTGCCGAATTCGTTCGCGCCCTCCGGCTCGCGGCCGTTCTTCAGCAGGAACAGCATGAAGAAGCCGTCGTACAGCAGGTCGAGCAGCGAGCGCGCCTGGAACGCGGCATCCGTCGACGCTGGGGAATGCACGGGAGGCGGCGCATTGTCGCCGAACAGGGAAGGCGCGTAGCTCATGACGTCACCGCGATCAGTTCGAATTTCAGGTCATTGATGCCAGTCGGCGCGTAGATCATCGCGGACTGGGCCTGCAGCATGCGTTCGTACAGCGCGCCGCGCGAATCGAGCGCGAAGTAGCACGCGCCCGGGCGCACCGGAATCGCGGGCGGCACCTGCGGCGTGTACGTGAGCCGCACGCCCGGCATCGCCGACAGCACGAGCTTGTCGACGTCGTCGGGCGCGCCGACCTTGAAGCGCGCGGGCACGGCGTCGACGAGCTCGACGCTCGGCATGTCCGCGGACACCGCGAGGTAGAACGCCGTCTTCTCGTCGATCTTGCCGGAATCGAGCCGGCCGAGGTGGAACGACGGACGCACCTCGTCGAGCGTGATCGCGAAGTAGCGCGTCGAGATCACGGTGTCGAGCAGTTCGCGCAGGATCAGGTCGAGGCGCGCGAAGCCGGGGCCCGGGTCGTCGTGGCGGTACACGGGCAGGTCGGCGAGCGTGTAGCCCTTCGAGAACGTCATCAGCTGGCCGGCGAGGCGCAGCAGTTCCTGGAACAGCCGCTCCGGATGCAGCGCCGCGTGCTGGTGCAGGTGCGCGAGCGTCGCGAACGCGGCGTTCGCGGTGTGCAGCAGCCAGAACGACGCGATGTCGCCCGAGCGGAACTCGATGATGTTCTTCGACGGCTCGCGGTGAAAGCCGTACAGCGCGTTGACCTTCGCCTGCAGCGCGTCGATCAGCTGGCGCAGCCGCTGGTGCAGGATCGGCGACGCGTCGATCGCGAGGCACGGCGGCACGAAGCTGTCGTCGATCTCGAAACCCGATGTCGCGGTGCGGCGCACGCGCACGAGCGGCACCGACAGCAACTGGTCGCGCGGCTCGCTGTGCGCGATCAGCTTCACCTGTGTCTTCAGGAACGTGACGTCGGCTTCGGCCGCGTCGGTGAAGTTGTCGGAGACGCTCGACTGTTCGCTGACGAAGCGCGTCATGAAGCCGGCGGCCGGATCGTCGCTGTAGTTCGTGCCGTTCTCGCGCAGCGGGTGCAGCGCGAGGTAGAACACGAACTCGTTGATGCCCTCGGGCAGCGTGTCGAGCGCGACGGGCGGCGGCAGGTCGTCCGCCTGCGGCGCCGCATACAGCGCGCCGTCCGGGAACACGAGCGACAGCTCGGAGAGGCGCAGCACGTTGCTGCCGAGCGCGTCGCGGTCGAAGCGCGCCGAGCGCACGCCCCAGTTGTACGGCTGGATCGCCTGGATGGACTCGAACAGGCGCGCCTCATGGTACGCATCCTGTCGCTGGAAGTGTTGAGGCCGGAGGAACAGCCCTTCACCCCATAGCACCTTGGCCGAATAACTCATGTCAAACCCGGTTAATGTCGTGATGCGAAATAATCGATCTGGTCGCGCCCGAATTAAATCGCCAATTGTTAACTCTTGTTAATTGACATTCATGCGTCATGTTTAACCGCAGCTGACAGACGAAAGCAAATTGAGCGGTTGTGAGGGCGCACCTTGTTGCGGCGCGATGACGGTGCCGTCGGTGACCGTCATCGCGCAATTATGCAGGCCGATGATTATGCCGGATTTCTCCGACTTCGCCGGATCGAATGTCAGTTTCCAGCGTTGCAGCGCCGGATCGCGGAACAGCGCGACGATGCCGAATGCCTGCGCTTCGCGCGACACCTTTTCAGTCGCGGTATAGCGCTGGCCCGGAATCAGCGTGATTTCACGCACGTTCAGCAGATCGGCGCCCAGTGCGGCCTTTTCCTTGTTCGGGTCGGTGAAGCTGTCGAATGGCGCCTGCTGGAACGACGTCGGGTCCTTCAGCGCGTAGAGCCGCACGACGAGCGCGAGCGGCTTGTTGTCGTTCGCGGCGTTCAGGTTCGGCGCGGCGGCGAGCGTGATGCCGATGTTGCGCGGCGGCTTCTGCGCGTCGGGCACCTCGGGCTTGCCGACCCCGGCGGCCTGCATCACGGCGCTGGCGGCCGAGCCGATCAGCGGGGCGGCCGCACAGCCGGCCAGGAGCGCGCAAGCGACGAGCGGCAGCGCATAGCGAATCATTGAGAATTTCATCGTGTTTCCGGCTTGCCGCCTTTTATTCCCTGTCAAAACTACCAGCTATTTCCGCGTCCGGCGGCAATGGCGGGCTTTCCGCCGTTCAGCTCGCTGTTCAACTATTAAGCAAACATGCGTCGCTGCTGCATCTCGGCAAATTTTTCCGCTGCTCGCGCGAAGCGTTGCGCCATGAGTAAAACTTGCACATTCCGGCCGATATCCGACCCGCCGCGAAACCTCGCCGAGAGGTCATTCGAGGGGGTAGCGTGCGGATTTAAAAGGAATTAGTCTGCACGCGACGATTGAATTATGAAAAATTGATCGGTACTATACCCGCGCGCATCTCGCAAAGCAAAAGAACCAGATTCTCAACGATTTAAATCTCACGCGCTGGTGATATAACGATGAAAGACCGTCTCTTCGCAAGACTTTCCGGGGTAGTAGTGGCCTGCGGCGTGATCGCCGGTTGCGCGA
The DNA here is from genome assembly GCF_053427715.1 of Burkholderia sp. MR1-5-21. Taxonomy (NCBI): domain Bacteria; kingdom Pseudomonadati; phylum Pseudomonadota; class Betaproteobacteria; order Burkholderiales; family Burkholderiaceae; genus Burkholderia; species Burkholderia sp. MR1-5-21. Next base: position 39,483 of record NZ_JBSAXD010000051.1, on the reverse strand, counting down.
GCCAGCCCACGCCGCCGACGGCGGATGTGTTCAACAAGTCGCTCGCCGACGCCGACGCAGTTGCGAAGGCAGGCGACCAGGACCGCGCACTCGGCCTGTACCAGCAACTCGCGAAGTCGGACCCGACGCGTGAAGAGCCGTGGTCTCGCATCGCACAGATCCAGTTCCAGCAGAACCACTACGGCCAGGCGATCGTCGCCGCGCAGGAAGCGCTGCAGCGCGATCAGACCGACCGCCAGGCGAAGAGCGTGCTGGCTGTCGCCGGCCTGCGGATCGCGACGCAGTCGCTCGGCGAGCTGCGCCAGGATGCGTCGCTCGCGGGCGACGCGAAGTCGGACGCGCAGGCGCTCGCGAAGCAGCTGCGCGACACGCTCGGCGAAAACGCGCTGTTCCCGCCGGATCAGACCGTGAAGGCGCCGCCGAAGAAGAAGTACCGCACCCCCGTGCACGCGAAGAAGAGCGTCGCGACGCCGGCCGCGGAAAGCGCCAATGTCGCGCCGCCCGCGAACGCGTCGACCGGCGCGGCGCAGAAGGGCGGGGCCGATCCGTTCAGCGCGCTGCGCTGACCGGACCGGGTAACCACATCTAACCGGGAGCCGTCGATGGCCAAGAACGAAAGCATCCAGAAGCGCTTGCAGAAAATACGGCCGCCGCGCGTCCAGCTGACCTACGAGGTCGAGAAAGGCGACGCAATCGAGGTGAAGGAACTGCCGTTCGTCGTCGGGGTCGTCGGCGATCTGGCGGGCCAGTCGGAAGTCGAGCAGCCGAAGCTGCGCGACCGCAAGTTCGTCAATATCGACCGCGACAACTTCGACGACGTGATGAAGGCGATCGAGCCGCGCGCCGCGTTCCAGGTGGAAAACCGCCTGAGCGAGGGCGGCGGCAAGTTCGCGGTCGACCTGAAGTTCCGCTCGCTGTCGGATTTCAGTCCGGACGACGTGGTCCAGCAGGTCGAGCCGCTGCGCCGCCTGCTCGAGGCGCGCTCGAAGCTCGCCGACCTGCGCAACAAGCTTGCCGGCAACGACAAGCTCGAGGATCTGCTGTCCGAAGTGCTGAAGAACACGCAGCAGCTGCAGGCGCTCGCGAAGGGCACCGAAGGTGGCAATGACGGCGGCAAAGACGGCGAATGACGACGGGGTGTTGAGATGAACCAGCAAACGGCTGCGGCCGAAACAAACGGCGCGGAATACGCCGCCGGGACATCGCTGCTCGACGAGATCGTCGAGAAGAGCAAGGTCGCGAAATCCGATTCCGAGCATGCGCGCGCGAAGGACCTGATCGGCGAACTCGTGCACCAGGTGCTCGACGGCACGGTGATCGTGTCCGACAACCTGTCGGCGACGATCGACGCGCGCGTCGCGGAGCTCGACCGCCTGATCTCCACGCAGCTCTCCGCCGTGATGCACGCGCCGGAGTTCCAGCGCCTCGAAAGCACGTGGCGCGGCCTCGACTACTTGGTCAAGGAAAGCAATACGGGTCAGACGATCAAGATCAAGGCGCTGCATGCGCCGAAGCGCGACCTCGTGCGCGACTTCAAGAGCGCGACCGAGTTCGACCAGAGCGCGCTGTTCAAGAAGGTCTACGAAGAAGAGTTCGGCACGTTCGGCGGTGCGCCGTTCGGCACGCTGATCGGCGATTACGAGATCTCCCGCCAGCCGGAAGACATGTACTTCATCGAGCAGATGTCGCACGTCGCGGCGGCCGCGCACGCGCCGTTCATCGCGTCGGGCTCGCCGGAGCTGCTCGGCCTCGAGTCGTTCGCCGACCTCGGCAAGCCGCGCGACCTCGGCAAGGTGTTCGACACGGTCGAATACACGAAGTGGAAGTCGTTCCGCGATTCCGAGGATTCGCGCTACGTCGGCCTCACGCTGCCGCGCTTCCTCGGCCGCCTGCCGTTCAATCCGAAGGACGGCCAGATCGCGGAGACCTTCAACTTCGTCGAGGACGTCGACGGCACCGACCACGACAAGTACCTGTGGTGCAACGCGTCGTGGGCGTTCGCTGCGCGCCTGACGGCCGCGTTCGACGACTTCGGCTGGTGCGCGGCGATCCGCGGCGTCGAAGGCGGCGGCCTCGTCGAGGACTTGCCGACCCACACGTTCAAGACCGACGACGGCGAGATCGCGCTGAAGTGCCCGACCGAAATCGCGATTACCGACCGCCGCGAGAAGGAGCTGAGCGATCTCGGCTTCATCCCGCTCGTGCATTGCAAGAATTCCGACTACGCCGCGTTCTTTGCCGCGCAATCGGTGCAGAAACCCAAGAAATACAGCACCGACAGCGCGAATGCGAACGCCGTCCTGTCCGCCCAGCTGCAGTACATCTTCTCGGTGTCGCGCGTCGCGCACTACCTGAAGGCGATGATGCGGGACAAGATCGGCAGCTTCGCATCGGCCCAGAACGTCGAGACGTTCCTCAACCGGTGGATTTCGCAATATGTTCTGCTCGACGACAACGCGACGCAGGAACAGAAGGCGCAATTCCCGCTGCGCGAGGCCTCCGTACAAGTGTCAGAGATTCCGGGGAAGCCGGGCTCGTATCGTTCGGTCGCGTTCCTGCGTCCGCACTTCCAGCTCGACGAACTCTCGATTTCTCTGCGACTTGTCGCTGATCTGCCCAAACCGGCAAATTCATAAGCGAGCAAATCTCGCCCGGGCGGGCCGCCTGGGTAGGACGTTAAAACCACCTCTTTGGGGAGTCGAAGGGCCATGCTAGACCTTTATCTGAAGTTCGGTAATCCCGCCATCAAGGGCGAATCCGCGGACAAGGACCACTCGAGCTGGATCGAAGTGAAATCCTGGGATCACTCCATCATTCAGCCGCGTTCGGCGACGGCATCGACGTCGGGCGGCCTGACCGCCGAGCGTTGCGAGCACGGCGACATGGTGTTCACGAAGGAAATCGATTCGTCCAGCCCGCTGCTGTACCAGCACGCGTCGGGCGGCACGACGTTCGATGAAGTCACGATCGACTTCATGCGTTCGGACGGCGAAGGCCAGCGCGTCAAGTACCTCGAAGTCAAGCTCAAGTACGTGATCATCTCGAGCGTGACGCCGAGCGTGCAGAAGGAAGGCCTGCCGGTCGAGACCTTCTCGCTGAAGTACGCTGCCGTGCAGTGGAAGCAGACCCAGCAGAAGATCGGCGGCAACCAGGGCGGCAACACGCAAGGCGCCTGGAGCCTGACGAAGAACGACAAGACCTACGCGGTCTAAGGTCGGCTGCGGCAACGGGGTGCGTGTCGTCCCGTTGCCGTTTTCGCTTCAAGTTTGCCGCCTGATGAAACGATTCGAACCGAGCTTTCTCGACAAGCTGTTCGACGAAGAACCGCACTTGCCGGCTTCCGCGGCGATGCGGCAATTGTCGCTGGACGAGCTGAAGAACACGGTCGCCCGCGACGTCGAGGCGATCCTCAACACCCGTATCGCACACACCGATCACGAGCTGGCGGCGCTGCCGGAATGCCAGAAGTCGGTGCTCACCTACGGGCTGAACGATTTCGCGGGCCTGAGCCTCGCGAGCCATTACGATCGCACCTTCATCTGCAAGTCGATCCAGCAGGCGATCGCGCGCCATGAGCCGCGGCTGCAGCAGGTGCAGGTGACGTTCGAGCTCAACGAGCAGTCGACCAACGCGCTCTATTTCGCGATCCAGGCGCTGCTCGTCGTGCATCCGGCCGAGGAGCCGGTCAATTTCGACGCGATGCTGCAGCCGTCGACGCTGCAGTATTCGGTCACGCGCGCGCGCGGCGCGAAACCGCAGTAAGTCAGTCACGCCGTCTCGCGGGCCGGGCCGCCCGGCGGGACGTCATCCGGCAACGGAAGGAAGAGGTTCGGGGTCATCGATGGAAGAATTGCTGCCGTATTACGAGCGCGAATTATCGTTTTTGCGGCGCTATTCGCGGGATTTCGCCGAACGTTATCCGAAGATCGCGGCGCGGCTCGCGCTGTCCGGCGAGCACTGCGAGGATCCGCACGTCGAGCGCATGATCGAGTCGTTCGCGCTGCTCGGCGCGCGCATCAACAAGAAGCTCGACGACGACTACCCCGAATTCACCGAAGCGCTGCTGGAAGTGCTGTATCCGCACTACCTGCGGCCGTTCCCGTCGTGCTCGATCGCGCAGTTCTCGCCCGGCGCGCCGGGCCAGCAGACCGAGCCCGTCGTCGTCGCGCGCGGCACGGAGCTGAAGAGCCGCCCGATCCGCGGCGTGCAGTGCCGGTTCCGCACCGCGTATGACGTGACGCTCGCGCCGATCCGCATCTCGGAGGCGCGCTACATGCCGGTCGCGCTCGCGCCGAGCGCGACGGTGCTGCCGCCGAACGCGACGGGCGTGATCTCGATCACGTTCGAATCGCTTGCCGCGCAGCTCGATCTCGGCGCGCTGAAGCTGCCGGCGCTGCGCGCGCACCTGCACGGCGAGCAGTCGTTCGTCGCCGCGCTGACCGATTGCCTGTTCGTCAACGTGCTCGGCGCGTATGTCGAGCCCGAGCGCAACGGCCGCTGGACGCCGCTGCGCAAGCTGCCGATCGCGCAGGCCGGCTTCGACGAGGCCGACGCGCTGATCGACTACCCGGCGAAATCGCATCCCGCGTACCGGCTGCTCACCGAATATTTCGCGTTTCCCGACAAGTTCGATTTCGTCGATTTCGACCTCGCCACGATCGCGCGCGCGTCGGGCCGCTGCCAGCGCGCGACGCTGCACCTCGTGCTGCAGGACGTGCGTGGCGATTCGCACGTCGCGCGGCTGCTCGAGCTGCTGACCGCGAACCACTTTCGCCTGTTCTGCACGCCGATCGTGAACCTGTTCCGCCAGCACGGCGAGCCGATCCGCATCACGCACCGCGCGGTGTCGTACCCGGTGATCGCCGAGGCGCGGCGCGCGTTCGCGTACGAGGTGTACTCGATCGATTCGGTGAAGCTCGTCAGGCAGCAGGCGCACGAGGAATCGGTGATCGAGTTCCGGCCGTTCTATTCGCTGCACCACGGCGAATCCGCGCGGATCGGCCACTACTGGTTCGCGCGCCGCAACGACTGGGTCGCGCAGAAGAGCCCCGGCTACGAGACCGAGATCTCGATCGTCGACATCGACTTCGAGCCGACGTCGCCGCAGACCGACACGCTGAGCCTCGACCTGACCTGCACGAACCGCGACCTGCCGGCGATGCTCGCATTCGGGCTCGAAGGCGGCGACCTGTTCCAGGAAGGCGGCGCGCAGACGAGCGGCATCGGGATGCTGCGCCGGCCGACGCCGAGCGTGCGCTTCGAGCGCGGCCGCGCCGCGCACTGGCGGCTCGTGTCGCATCTGGCGCTCAACCACGTGTCGCTCGTCGACCACGGGCTCGCGCCGCTGAAGGAAATGCTGACGCTGTACGACCTGCGGCGCACCGCGGTATCGACGCGGCAGATCGACGGGCTCGCGGGCATCGAGCAGCGCGGCGCCGTGCAGTGGCTGCCCGGCAAGCCGTTCGCGACCTTCGTGCGCGGCATCGAGATCCGCCTGACGATCGACGAGGAGCATTTCGTCGGCTCGAGCCTCGCGTCGTTCGTGCGCGTGCTCGACAGCTTCTTCGGGCTCTACGTCCACCTCAACAGCTTTGTTCAACTGGTCGTCGTGTCGAAGCGCACCGGCGAGGAGATCATCCGATGCAAGCCCCGGACCGGCGAATCGATCCTGGCGTAGTCGACGCGCTGCTCGACGAGCCGCACCGCTTCGAGTTCTTCCAGGCGGTGCGCGTGCTCGAAGGGCTGTTCGCGCGGCAGGCGACCGACGCGCCCGGCGCATGGCGGCAGGGCGACATCGTCGCGCAGCGCATCGCGTTTCGCAACACGCTGTCGCTCAGCTTTCCGGCGAGCGAGATCGAGCGCCTGCGGCCGTTCGGCGAGAACGGCGCGCCGCTCGACACGGACGGTGCGCGCAACGACGCGCTCGCGGCCGGCGAACTCGGCCGCGTCGAGCTGACGCCCGCGTTCTTCGGGCTGCTCGGCGGACAGGGCGCGCTGCCGCTGCACTACACCGAGCAGATCGTCGCGCGCGAGCACCTGAAGCGCGACCACGCGGCGCGCGCGTTCTTCGACGTGTTCTCGAACCGCGCGACCGCGCTGTTCTACGCGGCATGGAAGAAATACCGGCTGCCGTTCCATTACGAGCTCGACCGCGACGAGCGCTACCTGCCGCTGTTGCTGTCGATTGCGGGCGTGACGAGCGACGAGGTGCGCGACAGCCTGCAGGCGGGCGCGGGCGGTGTGGTCGACGAGGCGGTGGCCGGCTACGCGCTGGCCGCGCGCCACCGGCCGATGTCGGCTGCCTACCTGCAGCGCACGCTGTCCGACTATTTCCGCGTGCCGGTGAAGATCGACCAGTTCGTCGGCAAGTGGTACGACGTGCCGGCCGACCAGGTGAGCGTGCTCGGCGAAGTCAACGCGGTGCTCGGCGCGACCGCGCTCGTCGGCGAGCGCGTGTGGCAGCGCGACATGCGCGCGCGGATCGTGGTCGGCCCGCTGTCGAAGCGCGACTACGAGGCGTTCCTGCCCGGCGGCGCGCAGGCGGTCGCGCTCGAGCGGATGCTGACGCTGCTTGCCGGCGTCACGCTCGAGTACGAGGTGTCGCTCGTGCTGAAGCGCAACGAAGTCGGCGCGAGTGTGCTCGGCGCCGGCGCGCGGCTCGGCTGGGACGCGTTCCTCTGCACCCGCGACGCGCCGCACGACCGCGCGGACGCGCGCTACGAACTGCACGTGATTCACTGATTCCGAACAACAACACGCGACGCAATCGAACCTGAGACCGACTCCATGAGCACGCCCCTCAAGACCCTGATCCTGAAACTGAACCCGCTGTGCCGGCAGGCGACCGAACGCGCGGCGAGCGCGTGCCTCGCCCGCGGCCACTACGAGGTCGATCTGGAGCACCTGTTCCTCGCGCTGCTCGACGAACCGGCCGGGGACCTGCCGCTTGCGCTGCGCGCGAGCCGCATCGATCCGCACGCGCTGCGCGCGGACCTCGAGCACGAGCTGACGCGGCTCAAGACGGGCAACACGCGCACGCCGGTGTTCTCCGTGCACCTGATCGCGCTGTTCGAGCAGGCGTGGCTGATCGCGTCGCTCGATTCGCAGCTCGGCCGGATTCGCTCGGGGCATCTGCTGCTCGCGCTGCTGACCGCGCCGGATCTCGCGCAATTCGCGCAGCGGATGTCCGCGCAGTTCACCGACGTGCGCGTGACGGACCTGAAGCACAAGTTCGACGAGATCACCGCCGGATCGAGCGAAGCGGAGCCGCGCCAGGCCGATGCGGAAGACGGCGGCGACACGCCGGCGGCCGGGGCAGCAGACGGCGCGCCCGCGGCCGGGCCGTCGAAGACGCCCGCGCTCGACACGTACACGACGAACCTCACGCAGCGTGCGCGCGACGGCAAGATCGATCCGGTGATCGGCCGCGAGGCGGAGATCCGCCAGGCGATCGACATCCTGATGCGCCGCCGCCAGAACAACCCGATCATGACGGGCGAGGCCGGCGTCGGCAAAACCGCCGTCGTCGAGGGGCTCGCGCTGCGCATCGCGGCCGACGACGTGCCGCCGCCGTTGCGCGGCGTCGCGCTGCACGTGCTCGACATGGGGCTGCTGCAGGCCGGCGCGAGCGTGAAGGGCGAGTTCGAGAACCGGCTGAAGAGCGTGATCGACGAGGTGAAGAAGAGCGCGCACCCGATCATCCTGTTCATCGACGAGGCGCACACGATCATCGGCGCGGGCGGCCAGGCCGGCCAGAACGACGCGGCGAACCTGCTGAAGCCGGCGCTCGCGCGCGGCGAGCTGCGCACGATCGCCGCGACGACGTGGAGCGAGTACAAGAAGTATTTCGAGAAGGACGCGGCGCTCGCGCGGCGCTTCCAGGTCGTGAAGGTCGAGGAGCCGAGCGAACCGCTCGCGGCCGCGATGCTGCGCGGGATGGCGGGGCTGATGGAGAAGCACTTCAACGTGCGGATCCTCGACGGCGCGATCACCGAGGCCGTGCGCCTGTCGCACCGTTACATCAGCGGCCGCCAGCTGCCGGACAAGGCGATCAGCGTGCTCGACACCGCGTGCGCGAAGGTCGCGCTTGCGCAGAGCGCGACGCCCGCCGCGATCGACGACACGAAGAAGCGCATCGAGCGGATCGATGCGGAAATCGCGTCGCTCGAGCGCGAGGCGGCGAGCGGCGCCGCGCACGACGAGCGGCTCGGCGAGCTGCGCGGCGGGCGCGAGGCGGCGCTCGCGCAGCTCACGACGGACGAAGGCCGCTACGACGCGGAGCGTGCGATCGTCGCGGAGATCACCGAACTGCGCGCGGCGCTCGACCGTGCGCGCGGCCCGTCCGACGGCGGCGAGCCGGTCGACGTGCAGGCAACCCGCGACAGGCTCGCCGAACGCGTCGCGGCGCTGCACGCGCTGCAGGGCGGCGAGCCGATGGTGCCGCTGCAGGTCGACGGCCACGTGGTCGCCGAGATCGTCGCCGCGTGGACGGGCATTCCGCTCGGCCGGATGGTGAAGGACGAGATCGGCACGGTGCTGAACCTGCAGCCGCTGCTCGCGGCGCGCGTGATCGGCCAGGACCACGCGCTGGACGCGATCGCGCAGCGCGTGCGCACCGCGTCGGCGAGCCTCGAGGATCCGAACAAGCCGCGCGGCGTGTTCATGTTCGTCGGGCCGTCGGGCGTCGGCAAGACCGAGACCGCGCTGGCGCTCGCGGACATCCTGTACGGCGGCGAACGCAAGATGATCACGATCAACATGAGCGAGTACCAGGAGGCGCACAGCGTGTCGGGCCTGAAGGGCTCGCCGCCGGGCTACGTCGGCTACGGCGAGGGCGGCGTGCTGACCGAGGCCGTGCGCCGCAATCCGTATTCGGTCGTGCTGCTGGACGAGGTCGAGAAGGCGCACCCGGACGTGCTCGAGATGTTCTTCCAGGTGTTCGACAAGGGGATGATGGACGACGCCGAAGGGCGCGAGATCGACTTCCGCAACACGCTGATCATCCTGACGTCGAACGTCGGCTCGCCGGCGGTGATGCAGGCGTGCCTGAACAAGCCGGCCGAAGCGCTGCCCGATCCGGACGCGCTCGCCGACGCGCTGCGTCCGCAGTTGTACAAGGCGTTCAAGCCCGCGTTCCTCGGCCGGATGAAGGTCGTCCCGTACTACCCGATCTCCGACGACGTGCTCGCCGAGATCATCGAGCTGAAGCTCGACCGCATCCGCCGCCGGATCGACGCGAACCACAAGGCGGTGTTCGAATGGGACGAGTCGCTCGTCGATGCGGTGCTCGCGCGCTGCACCGAGGTCGATTCGGGCGCCCGCAATGTCGACCACATCCTGAACGGCACGCTGCTGCCGGAGATCGCGGGCCACGTGCTCGGCCGGATCGCCGACGGCGCCGCGATCACGCGCATCGCGGTGCGCGCGGACGACGCGGGCGAGTTCGTCTATACGGTCGAATGAGCGGTCGAATGAGCTTCCGAACGAGCGGCCGAACGAGCACTGCGCGCAACCCCATGCATCAACGGATTCACTGAACCATGCCGATCAATCTCCCCGAGTTGCTGACGCCGATCAGCGACGCGTCGCCGTGCGGCGACGACCTGCTGTTCTCGCACGATTTCGATGCGATCCAGGAGGCACGGCGCTACGACGATCCGTCGCTCGACCAGGGCGAATGGGTGACCGAGATCAAGGAAGCCGACTGGAGCTTCGTCGCCGAACGCTCGACCAGCTTGCTGCGCACGCAGACGAAGGACCTGCGGCTCGCCGTGTGGCTGACCGAGGCGCTCGCGCTCGAGGACGGCATCACCGGCCTCACCGACGGCTATGCGCTGCTCGAGGGGCTGTGCCGCGAGTACTGGGACACCGTGCATCCGCTGCCGGAAGGCGACGATGCCGAATACCGGCTCGGCAACGTCGCGTGGCTCGCCGGCCGCACCGCCGAGCTGCTGCGCGCGGTGCCGATGACGGACGGCGCGTCGAGCGCGTTCACCACGCTCGACTGGGAGGTCGCGCAGCACGTCGCGCAGGCGGTGAAGCGCGATCCGGAGCATGCGGACGACATCGCGCGCGGCAAGACGTCGGTCGAGCAGATCGACGCGTCGCGGCGCGTGACGCCGCTCGCGTTCTACACGACGCTGCTCGCGAACCTGAAGGCGTTCGAGTTCGCGCTCGACGCATTCGAGGAGGCGCTCGACGCGCGCGCGGGCGACGCGGCGCCGAGCTTCCGCCAGGCGCGCGACGCGTTCGAGACCGTGTACCGGCTCGCCGAGCGTTTCGCGCGCGAGCAGGGCTATACGGGTACGCCGGTGCAACAGGAACAGTCGCAAGCGACGCCGCCCGCGCAGCCGGATCGCATCGAGCCGAGCTTCAGTACCCCGCTTCCGACGGAGGAGACCCACGTGCAGCCGCAGCCCATTCGTCCGGTGACGCCGATCATCGGCGGCATCCAGAACCGCGCGCAGGCGGTCGATCAGCTTCGCTCGGTCGCGCGCTATTTCCGGCAGACCGAGCCGCACAGCCCGGTCGCGTATCTCGCGGACAAGGCGGCCGAGTGGGCCGACATGCCGCTGCACAAGTGGCTCGAGAGCGTCGTGAAGGACGACGGGTCGCTGTCGCATCTGCGGGAATTGCTCGGCGTGAAGCCGGAGTGAGCGCAGATGTCGCTCCGAGGTTTTTGAAAGTCACGTAGCAGGGCTGGTTGCTGCACCGTGGTGTGGCGCGGCGTGGCGTTGTGCGTGTTGAACTGTTTCCGTGTGCGCACGAGCCGCAATGGACACGCGATGAACAAGCAGGTAGGTGACGTATGAACATGACCGATTTGGTTCAGGCAATTCGTGGCGGTCTGATCCAGCAGGACCGCTTGCTGAAGACGGACATTCCGTCGTTGCCGGGCAATGCGCTCGTGCCGCGCCGCGCCGTGACCTGCTCCGAACTGGGGCGAGACTTCAGCGTCACGCTCGACATGGTCTCCACCGCGGGCGACATCGAACTGAAGACGCTGATCGCGCAGTCGATCACGCTGTGGATTCAGCAGGCGAACAAGTCGTATCTGCCGATCAACGGCTACATCCATATGGCTCGCAGGCTGGGCGCGGACGGCAGTCTGTCGAGCTATCAGCTGAGCTTCGCGTCGTGGATGCACTTCCTCAAGTTCCGCAGCGACATGCGGTACTGGCAGGACAAGAGCGTCGACGCCATCCTCGCCGACGTGTTCGATGCGCATCCGCAGGCACAAGGGCGCTACCAGTTCGCGTTGTCGAAATCGCTGCCGTCGCGCTCGTACTGCCGCCAGAGCGAAACCGACTGGAATTTCGTGCATCGCCTGATGGAGGATGAAGGGCTGTTCGGCTTCTGGCGATACAGCGACGACGGCAGCGCGCATACGCTCGTCATCACCGACGACATCTACACGGTCGATCAAATGTCGCCGAACGCCGTCGGGTTCTACCGGGCGGGAACGGGTAGCGAACCCGACGCCTTCACGCAGTGGGCCGGTTCGCGGACGTTGCAGAGCACGCTGCACACGACGCGCACGTTCGACTACAAGGCGCCATCCGCACCGCTGAATCCGAAAGGCACGACGTTGCCGACGAAGTCCGATCAAGGGAATTTGCCGGAGCAGGCCGAAGTTTACGAATACACCGGTGCGTACACGTATCTGAATCAGGATCGCGGCGAGCACCTGTCGCAGATTCGCCTCGAAGAATGGGAGTCGCGCGCGAAGCGATTCTTCGGCGTGGGCGGTGTTCGGGGTATCGATGCCGGACGGCGCTTCGTGCTGGCCGACCATCCGCAGCACGACCGCGACCCGGACCACGATCGGGAATTTGCGGCCATCAAGGTCTCGCGGTATATCGAGAACAACCTGCCGCTCGGGGCTCAGGAAGCGAATTTCCCGCACAGTCTGCAGGACCGGCTGGCGCAGGCCAAGGCGGGCCGCTCGGGCGAGGCCGCGTTCAACGTTGCGCATGACGACGGTTCGGCGGGCTTCTATCTCGTCGAAGTCGAAGCGCAGCGCGTGACCGTGCCGTATCGGAGTCCGTTCGAACACGAGAAGCCGGTGATGCAGCTCGAGACGGCCGTCGTTGTCGGTCCGGGCGGCGAAGAGGTCTATACGGACGAACTGAACCGGATCAAGGTCATGTTCGTCTGGGACCGGCAGAACCAGGGCGACGAACGCGCGTCGTGCTGGGTGCGCGTCGCGCAGTCGGATACCGGCGGCGGCTACGGGAGCGTGCACGTGCCGAGAGTCGGCGAGGAAGTGCTCGTCGGCTACATCGGCGGGGACTGCGACAGGCCGATCGCGTTGCATCGCGTGTACAACGGCGCGGTCAAGCCGCAATGGCATAGCGACGGGATCCTGTCGGGCTACCGGTCGAAGGAGTATGCAGGCGCCGGCTACAACGAAATGGTGCTCGACGACGCGACGGGCCAGAATCGCGCGCGACTGTTCAGCAGCAGCGCGAATTCGCTGCTCCATCTCGGCTATCTGATCGAGCAGAACGGCAATACGCGTGGCGCGTATCTCGGCTCGGGCTTCGACCTGCGCACGGATGCATACGGCGCGGTGCGGGCCGGGCAGGGGATTTATGTCACGACGCATCCGAAGCAGCCGAACAGTCAGCCGCTCGACGTCCGCGACACGCAGCAGCAGCTCGTCAATGCGGAGAGCCTGATCGATGCGATGTCGCAGGCGAGCCAGATGCATCAGGCGGAAAGCCTCGGCGACGGTCACGACGCGCTGAAGACGTTCACCGATGCGACGCAGAACAGCGTGCAGGGGGCGTCGTCGGGGGGCAGGACTGCGGGCGGCGGCAGCGGCAGCGCGAATGCGTTCAAGGAGCCGGTGATGCTGTTCGGCAGCCCGGCGGGGGTGGCGCTGTCGACGCAGCAGAGCATGCATGTGGCGGCGGACCGGCACGTCAATCTCGTCAGCGGCCAGAGCACGCATATCGCCAGCGGCAAGTCGCTGGTCGCGAGCGTGAAGGACAAGCTCAGCCTGTTCGTGCAGAACGCGGGGATGAAGCTCTTTGCTGCGAAGGGCAAGGTGGAGGTACAGGCACATTCGGACAATATCGAGCTCACCGCACAGAAGACTGTGAAGGTGTTGTCGGCGACGGAGAACGTCGAGGTCGCGGCGAAACAGGAAATCCTGCTGACGTCGGGCGGCGCGTATATCCGGATCAAGGGCGGCAATATCGAGATTCACGCGCCGGGGAAGATCGATATCAAGGGTGCCCAGCACCAGTTCAGCGGTCCGACGAGCATGCCGTATCCGCTGCCCGCGATGCCGGGCGGCACGTGCAAGCAATGCGTGCTGAATGCGCATAGCGGGCGTGAGTCGATGGTCGAGGCGGATTGATGAGCGACATGAACGGCATCGGCAACAGGGACGACGTGAGCGACGCAGATAACGTGAACGAGGTCGTCGACGACGCGCCGAATCCTCGCGAGCCGGAATGGCCGGCATTCCTGGAGACACTGAAGGCGTCGCAGGCGCGCGGGACCGATGAGGGGCGGCCGACGCGGCTCCATGTGCTCGTCGATACGCGCGGCTATCAGGAGCTGGATACGCAGCTTGCGACGGTGCGCGGCCTGCGCTACGCGTCGCTCTGGACGGATACCGGTCTCGATGCCTTCACGGATATTGCGCCGTACCTGATCGCGTTCGACCGCCAGGCGCTCGACGACGAGGGCGCCGACCAGCATCGGCTGCTGCGCCAGTTGTGGCTGGACGCGGTCGATCTGCACGCGGTGACGTGGCTGTGGTCGGCGTGGTCGTTCGATGCGCTCGATGCGCATCTGCGCCGGCATGTGAAGTACGCGCTGCCGAACGGTCGCGCGTATTACCTGTTCTTTTTCGACAATCACGTATTCGGGCGGCTTCGGCAGGTGTGGAGCGAGGCGCAGGCGCAGCAGTTCGTTGCGCCATTCGGCGAGATCCGATATCGCAATCGGCGGCTTGAAGAGGATGTGTGGCGCAACGACACGCCGGCGATCGAGGGCGCCGTGCCGGCGAACGATGCGCCGGGCCTGAGCGAGCAGCAGCATGCGCAGTTGATCGAGCTCGGGTATCCGGACAAGCTCGTACTGAAGTTCCGGGAGACGATGGCGGCGTCGGTCGATCACCTGTCCGATGCGGAGCTCCATGAGCGGGTCGTCGAGCAACTCGATCGCGCGGCGGGACACGGGATCGCCGACGAAGCGGGGCTGACGTGCTATGTCTTGATGGGGGTTCAGGTTGCACCGCGGTTCGACGAGCATCCGGCGGTGCAGGCATGTCTCGCGGCGGTGGCGCGCGGGGAGACGAGCCTTGACGACGCGCTGCTGACGATCGACGACGCGACGTGGGATGCGATTCGCGATGCGCATGAGCGCGAATTGCTGGAGACGCGCCGTGGCGTGGCATAGGTCCGCGTTGGCGGTATGCCTGCTCGTGGTGACCTTGAGCGCGTGCGGCAAATCGGAGCCGGTGTATAGCGGGATTTCAGTAAACACTCACAACTATCTGCCATATAACCTGGACGGATTTACGATCACCGACGCTTACGGAAACAAGGCGGGCGGCGGGAATAGCTTGCCGGGTGGCGGAGGTGGGGTGACCTGCTGCTACAAGCTCAAAGGCACCGAATTTACGGTCAAATGGAACTACGTCGACGTCGACCAGTGGCACAAAGGCAACGAGGTGACGCTTCACGCCGAGGCAAAGGTTGCGATGCCGCCATCGCAGGTGCCGGAGAAGATAGGCGATCGAATTCTTGAGATTCACTTTTATCCCGACCGTCACGTCGAGTTCCAGTTTCCCGGCACGCTGATGGATGAGTCGCGCATTCCGATGATCGATGTATCGCGTTGGATGTCGAGCCACTATCAGGAGCAACTGAACAAGCGGTACGACGAGCGCGAGGACCAGCAGTTTCGTCGAGTCGCGCGTGTCGTTGCCGCAGCATGGTTGAAATACCGCCTCACCGATCTCAACGATCTGAAGCAGTACGCCTACTACAACCTGCTCGTCAACAACCGGTTCGATGCACATCCCGAGATTCAGCGCATCTTGCAGGCGGCTGCTGGAAAGCCAGGTGTGTTCGCAAAGTCGATGCAGTCTCTGCCGAAGAGCGTACTGTCCGCGTTGACGAACGATAGCTTCGAGTCAGTGGCCGTCCCGGTGATTTCGGATGGCTTGTTGCCGCCACCGCGCGTGGAGGAGGCGAGACATGGCTGAGTTGCGTCTGACAGGGCGTGTTCTTGCGACCTGCCTATTGCTCGCGGCAGTGACGGCGTGTGGTAAATCAGAACCGACATACAGTGGAATTTCGATCATAGGTCGGAATTATCTGCCGTATAACATGGACGGTTTCACCATCACCGATGCATACGGTAACAAGGCAAGTGGCGGCGGCGATGATCCCCCGGGAGCCGGGGGCGGCAGTGTGACATGTTGCTACAAGCTCAAGGGCACCGATTTCACGGTCAGGTGGAAGTACTACGACGCCGACCAGTGGCACAAGGGCGACGAACAGATGTTCAGCGCCGAGACGAAGGTGTCAATGCCGCCATCGCAGATTCCCGAGGATGTGGGTACCCGGATTCTGGAGGTGCACTTCTACCCGGACCGACACGTCGATTTCCAGTTCCCTGGTGGACTGCTTGACGATGCACGCTTGCAGATTGTCGACGTTGCGAAATGGATGGATCAGTTTCAGGCGCAGATGGATAAGCGATACGACGAGCGAGACGACCAGCAGTTTCGCCGCATCGCTCGCGTTGTCGCTGCAGCTTGGCTGAAATACCGCCTCACCGATCTCGACGACCTGAAGCAGTACGCGTACTACAACCTGCTCGTCAACAACCGGTTCGATGCGCATCCGGAGATTCAGCGCATCTTGCAGGCGGATGCCAACAAGCCGGGGGCGTTTGCGAAGTCGATGCAATCGCTGCCGAAGAGCGTACTGTCCGCGTTGACGAACGATCGCTTCGAGCCAGTGGCCGTCCCGGTGATTCCGGATGGCTTGTTGCCGCCACCACGCTTGGAGGAGGCGCGACATGGCTGAGCCGCGCAGGTTCGATCCGGATGAAGGGGAGGTGGCAATCGGCATTGCGCGACAGACGGAATTCGAAACGCGTGCGTAGGCGGTCAACGCAACGTGTGCGATGGCGCGGCAAACGCGCGCGATGATGGAGATGCCGGATGTCCGAAACCCAGTTTCGGTCGCTGTGCATGCACTGGAAACAGACGCCTGTTCGCCAAGGTATGGCGTGCGAGACGTCACTCAGATGGGAAACATCGATGCATAGAGGAACGGAATTTTCGCGTCTGACAGGTCGTGTTCTTGCGACCTGCCTATTGCTCGCGGCAGTGACGGCGTGTGGCAAGTCGGAACCGACGTACAGCGGAATTTCGGTCATGGGCCGGAATTATCTGCCGTACAACATGAACGGTTTCACGATCATCGATGCGTACGGCAACAAGGCGAGCGGTGGTGGTGACGATCCGCCCGGCGCGGGTGGTGGAAGCGTTACGTGCTGCTACAAGCTCAAGGGCTCCGAATTCACGGTCAAATGGAAGTACTACGACGCAGATCAGTGGACGATGGACGACTCGCATACGCAGCAGGTCGAGACAAAGGTCGTGATGCCGCCATCGACCATCCCCGAGAAGGTCGGCAGCCGTATTCTCGAAGTTCATTTTTATCCGGATCGTCATGTCGAGTTTCAGTTTCCCGGCGAGCTTCTGGACGATTCACGCATTCCAATCGTCGACGTTTCTCGATGGATGGCGACTCATTATCAGGAACAACTGGACAAGAAATTCGATGAGACGGATGGGCAGTCGCATCGGCGCATCGCGCGTGCTGTCGCGACCGCCTGGCTGAAATACCACCTGACCGACCGGAATGATCTGGAGCAGTACGCGTACTTCAGCCTGCTCGTTAACAGTCGATTCGATGCTCATCCAGAGGTGCAGCGCATCTTGCGTGCAGCGGCCGGAAAGCCCGGCGCGTTTGCGAAGTCGATGCAATCGTTGCCGAAGAACGTACTGTCCGAATTGGCGAGCGGCAAGTTCAAGCCGGTAACCGTGCCGGCGGTTCCGGAAGGCTTATTGCCGCCGCCGCGCGTAGAGGAGAAGCAACATGGGTGAGAGAATCAAGCTCGATCCGGATGACGCAACACCGATGTCCGTGTACATGCAGCTTGTTTGCCAGGATGCGAGCATGTATCCGAAGGGCGATTGCTTGCCGTGCGGTGCGACAATCCGCATGGGCTTCTTCTTCGATGCGTTCGGCAGAAATCGTGATATCGACGACAAGTCGAGTTCTCAATACTCGAATATCTGCCGTTTGTGGGAGGCCCACCGAGACAACGACGACAGGCATCGGCCAGTCAATCAGTTCTGGTACCGCTTCTATTATTCGGGGTTGGGCACGCCTCTCAACGAGTCGGCCAAGTCCAACGCCTGGATCAATGCAGGCGTAGCCGCGCTCAAGTTGGCAGGCAAGAAGGCCGCAAGTGGGGCAAAGGCAGTTGGCGAGTCATTCGTGCGTGTCAATACGCCGATCAAACAGGCCGACCTTGGCAAGCGTGCCAAGGAGGTGGGGAAGCAGTTCATGGAGGGGGATTTTTCGCTCCGGCCGATCGAGAAGGCGTTCGAGGATTTCCGGAAGGACATTGAACACATTCCCGCTCAGGCGCGGCGCATCACGAACGTGCTGAACGCATCGTCGGAACGAATCTGGGAACGGACCAGGGCTACCGGCAGGCTGCTGTGGCGCAACGCCAAGAACGACGCGAAGACCAACATCAAAGGAACCCCGATAAAGGCGGCATGGGCGGTTGCACGCGGCCTTTTCGTCGGCTTGGCGATGGAGAACGTGCCGATCGTGCGCGACAATTCCGTCATGGCCGAAGCGTTCGGAACCGGCGTCGACACCCGGTTGATCGCAGCCAAGGATCAGTTCGAAGCCGCGTACAAGGCCGTCAAGAAGCAGATGCCGAAGGTTCGCCTTATCGAAGTATCGGTGTTTGGAGCGGACCGGGGCTGCGTGCTCGCACGTGCGTTCATCAACGATCTGGCGGAGAAATACAAGCGCAGGGACGACACGGATCTCGCTATTGACGGCGTTTCGATCCAGATCAAGTTTGTCGGCCTGCTCGATGCCGTTTCCTCGATCATGTCGGAAGAGGCGGGCGAGCTGATTGGAATGGTGCCTTATCTGGGGATGTTGAAAACCAGTTACAAGGATCGCCCGCTCGCCATACCGGCAAGCGTGCAGCGCTGCGTCCATTTCGCTGCGGCGCATGAGATGCGCTTCTATCAGCGTCTCGATAGTCTCGAGAAAACCCGTGGCGAGCAGTTTCTTTATCCCGGTACCAGTTGCGATGTCGTGGGCGGCGCACCCAACGGTTCACTTGGCTTCAATGCGGAATTGATGCGAATCCCGCTGCGAGACATGCTGCTGGAAGCCTTGAAGGCAGGTGCCGTCATGGACACGATGGAAGACCTGCGGGACAAGAAACCGGACACCTTCTGGAAATTCACGATCGCCAAACCCATCACCTCCGATGGCAAGCAATACCGCATCAGAAAGCTCGTCGATGCATACAACGCCCTCGTCCCCCGCAAACCCGGCGTCGATTTCGTCGAGCATTCGAAAGTCTTCATGCGCTGGATCGCAGTCCGCTACCAGGATCCCGAATTCCGTCGCACGATGTCCGATCCGGTCGCCGACTGGAAGCGCAACATGGCCGACGCCGACCTGCAGCGCAAGACGACGAAATCGCAGCTCGACTGGGAACTGCAGCGGCAGGGCATCAACATGAGCATGCTGGCCAGCCGCAGCCAGGCCGACCAGGCAACGCTGCGGGGGATGAAGGCGGCCAGCGATGCGGCGCAGAAGCGCTACGAAAAGGTGCTCGCGGAAGCGCCGAAGGACTATACGACCGTGTGGGAGCGTCTTCACAAGGAGTCGGAGAAAATGCTGCGCCGCGCGTCTTACCAGGACGGCTTGAGGCAATCCGCGGAGCGACTCCGGAACATGCCCGATATCGGGGATTCCAACAACAAGGCGAGCGCGGACGCGGTCGAGGCGGCCATGCTGCCCGAAGCCCAGATGGCGCTCATCACGGCCTGGAAGGAAGGGATCGAAGGCAAACATCCGCTGCCGCCGGACGTCATGGCGCTGTTCGACATGCTTGTCCACGATACGTTGCTGACGAGCTGGCAAGACCACGTGCTCGCGCCCTCGTTGTACTTCCGAACGCGCGACAAGGACGAGTTCGGCTCGACGAATTCCGCGAAGGAAGACAAGCAGCGCAAGAAAGACGAACGCGTCGCCGCGCGCGTCGACCAGGCGGTCAAGCAGAGTCAGGAGTGGGCACGAGAATACAAGGGTGGCGGGGTGCCCACGGACTGACGGCGTTCCCTGCCTGAACGCGCACGCACCCGTCGCAGCGGCGACGGCCGTGCGCCCGGCCGCTAACTGAACGTCAACTGAAAGTTAACTGAAAACGGGCGGCGCATCGCTGCCGCCGCCCGCTGTCCGCCGGCCACCCTCGCGACGAGCGCGGCCGTTCCGTCCGTTACTGCCCCACCCGGAACTCGATCCTTCGATTCCGCGCCCTTCCATCCGCCGTATCGTTCGGCGCGATCGGCTGATCCGGCCCGACGCCCGTCGTCGTCATCTGCTGCGACGGCAGCCCCTTCGTGATCAGATAGCCCTTCACCGCATCCGCGCGCGCCTGGCTCAGCGCGACGTTCGACGTGCGGTTCCCCGAGTTGTCGGTATGGCCGATGATGTCGACCGTGCGGTTCGGCATCTTCGTCAGCACCGCGCCCATCTGGTCGAGAATCAGCTTGCCCTGCGGCGTGAGCGTCGCGCTGCCGGTCTCGAACTCGATCGTGCGGTTCGCGAGCGTCTGATCGAGCAGCCCCTGCTCGGACGCGGACACGCGCAGCCCGTTGCGGATCGTGTAGGTCGGGTTCAGCGTGTTCGCCATGTCGCTTGCGAGCTGCTGGCGCTGCGCCTCGTTGTGCACCTCGCCCTTCATCTCGATCTGCGTGCCGTCGATCTTCAGCTGCCCCTTGCTGATCTGCTTCAGCTGCGGGCCGATCAGCTTCTGCACGTTCGCGCTCCAGTTCGGCGGCGTCGCGACGTCGCCGACTTCGATCTGGTCGACGACGTTGGTCGCGCCGTACGTGTCGCGCAGCTTCTGCAGCACCGCGGCCTTGGTCGCCTCGTCGGGCACCTTGCCGCCGACGACGACCTGGCCGGGCGTCGCGTTCGCGGGCGGCGGCGTGACGGTGCCCGCATGCGCAGCCGTGCCGGAGCTCAGCGTCGCCGGCGCGGCGGTGGCCGGCAGCGCGGTCGTCTGCACGTTGCCGTTGCCGACCGGCGTGACGGTCGCGCCGCTGTTTTGTGCGAAACCTGCACCGCTTGCGAGCAAGCCCGCGGCGAGGAGGGCGGCGGCGAGCGCGCGGCGCGCGTGAATCGTGTTGCCCATTCCGTCAGCCTCCGATGAACGCTTCGCGAAACGCGTCGATCGCGACGCGCAGCGACAGTTGCGGTTGGTCGAGGTAGCTGACGAGCTTGCTGATCCCATGATCGTGATGTGCATGTCCGTCGATCCACTCCGGATCGTCGATGTCGATGTTGTGGGCGGCATAGGTCTGCGGGTCGACGACGCTCAGCAGCGTTTTCGCCGACGCGCCGTTGAAGCCGATGATGAGCCGTTCGCGCTCGGCGATCGTGCCGATGAAGATCGCGAGCTCGAAGTCGGCCTGCGCGACGAACGGCGCGATCAGCTCGAGCCAGAACGCGGCGACGAGGCTGCGGTAGAACGGATCGACGGGCAGCGGCAGCGTGAGGCCGCGCTCGATGTGCGACGAGCCGCTCTGCATCACCGGGCGCAGCAGCGAGCCGAGCGCGAGCATCGCGCCGCGCAGCCGCACCGGGTGGCCGCTCGCGAGCAGCATCTGCTCGAGCCCGTACAGCGACTGGTGCTCGACGAAATCGTTGAACGTGCCGTCGTGCGGATTGCCGGGGCCGCCGCCGATGTCGATCGGCACCTGCGTGTCGCCGAGCGCCTGCAGCGCGCCGGGCGGCTCGTTCTTGCCGAGCAGCGCCGGCATCTGCTGCGCGACGCGCGTCCACAGCCGCGCGAACGCGAGCGGACTACGCGCGAGGAACGCGATCGGCCGCTCGACTTCGAGCGCGGTCGCGCCGAGGAACGGGAAGCGGCGCATCGACACGTCGTGGCTCGCGACCATGTGCCCGGCGATCGCGAGCTTGCTGCGCGAGCCGAGGAACGCGAAGTGCATCGGCTTCGCGTCCTCGTAGACGATCTTCCAGCGCGGATCCTCGGCGAGCAGCTCGAGCGCCTGCGCGACCCAGTGGTCGAGCGTCTGCAGCAGCTGCGGGTTGTGCGCGCTCTTCACGAAGTCGCCGCGCGACGGAATCTTGCCGAAGTAGGCGATTTGCGCCTGAACGGTTTGCGTCATTGCGCCCCCTGTGCGTTCGATGCGGTGGCGGCCGCGACAGCCGCCGCGGCGCCCGATGCGCCTGCGCCCGGCACGGCCGCGGCGTTCTGCGCCGCGCCCGCGCTCGCGTCGGCGACCGACGACGGCAGCGTGAGGCCGCGCAGGCTCTGCTGCTGCGGCTGGTCGCCGCCGCCGCTCGTCGGCTGCGACGTGCTGATGATGCGCATCGTCACCGACACGTTCACGCTGCCTTGCGTCCACGTGAGGTCGAAGGTGCCGTCCGGACGGCGCTTGCGCTGCGCCGAGTTGATCAGCTTCTCGAGACCGTAGCGGCCCGGCTCGTTCACGAGCTGCACCGTGCGGCCGTCGAACGTCGTTGCGGACAGCGTCGCGCCCGGCGAGCCCTGCGGGTTCGGCCACACGAAGTTGGTCCACTGCGGCGGCGTGTTGCGGTAGCGCAGCTGCTGGCCGTCGATCGCGATCGTGTATTCCGTCGTGCCCGTGCTCGGCTGCGGCAGGATCTGGAACACGGTCTGCGGCTCGGACGACGCGGCGGCGCCACCGCCCGCGGCGCCGCCCGCCAGCGGGGCGACCCAGCGCGCGAAGCCGTTCGTGAAGTCCGGCGTGAGCCCGATGCCCATGTCGCCCCAGGTGCGGGCCGCGAGCGTGTCGCCGCGGCGCACCGCGAGCGGCCCGAGCGTCGTGCCGACAAACTTCGCGATCGAGCCGTCCGGACCGAACACCTGCGCGATCTCGCTCGCGCCGGCCTCGACCTTCGCGCCCGGCGCGAACGGATACTTGGCCGCGAGCGAACTCTGGAACGGCTGGTAGACCTGCGCGTTCCACACCTTGTTGACCTCGGCGCTGGCCGGCTGGATCACGACCGAGAACGCCTGCATCAGCGGCCGCACGAGCAGCGGGCGCAGCGACTTGCGTTGCGAATCGGTCAGGCCCGTCAGCATCTGCTCGTCGACGAACTTCAGCGAATCGGCGAGTTCCGAGCCGTTGCCGTCGAGCGTCTGCTGCATCAGCTGGCGCGCGCCCGGCCCCGGGTCGCCCTGGTTCTTGATCACGTTGAAGCGCGTGCGGACCTTCGACAGCGAATCCATGTAGCCCTTCAGCAGCGACGTGCCGTCGTGTGTCGCGACGATCCGACCGAGGCCGATGAACTCCTGGCCGACCGGACCCATCGGGACATCCGCCGGGTTGCCGTTGATGTCGATGTTGGCCGCTGCGACCTGGCCCGCCTGCGAGCGCGAGAACAGCTGCTTGAACCAGTTCACGACGCCCGTCTGCGCCTTCTTGATCGTCGCGTTCGCGAGCGACGGGTTGTCCCAGGACGTCTGGTCGTACGCGGTTTCGAGGACCTTGCGGATCGGCGAATCCTGCGGATCGCCGAGACGATTCATCCCGTCGACCGCCTGCCCGAAGCTGCTGAAGCCCTGCACCGCGATGCCCTGCATGAACTTCTGCCAGTGCTGCGCGTATTCGGTCTTGTACATGCCGACGAGCGCCTTCTGGATCTGCTCGGGGCTGCCCTCGAGCGTCAGGTCGTCCTGCGACGACGTGTTCAGCACCCAGTCCTTCGCCTGCAGTTCCTTCGTCGCCGCGTCGCGGATCGCCGGCTGCACGTACTGGAACCACGCATCGCGCGTGAACGTGCCCGGAATCGCGTAGCTGCCGGCGATCAGCCCCTGGTTGCCGTCGCCGACGATGCGCGCGATGGTCATCGGCGCGAAGCGGGTCGATGCGCGCGCCTTGATTTCCTCATACACGCGCTGGCGGGCCGGCATCCCGCGCACGACGTGGCGCAGGTTCTCGCGGGTCTGGTCGACGAGCGCGAGGTTCGCGTCGATCATCGGCCAGTCGTTGTCGTTCACGCGCGACAGGTAGAACGAGATCATGCGCTCGGCGCTCTTGATCATCTCGTCGCGCGGCATGTTGCCGCGATTCGTCTCGAGCCAGCCGCGCCAGAAGCGTGCGAGCTGGTCGGTCAGGTGTGCCTGCTCGACGTGGCGCTTGTCGGACAGCATCAGGTAGGTCTTCAGCGCGTTGTACGCGTCCTCGACGTTGGTCGGCGACGCGTCGCTGTAGAGGCCGCCCTGCGGCGCGGCGGCGGCGGTCTGGGCCTGCTGGGCGGCCCCGGCCGGATTCGTCGACACCGGCACCGGGCTTGCCTGCGTGGCGCCGGCATCCACCGCGCGGTTCAGCGGCGCGAGCTGGTCCGGATGCGCGTTCACGTCCTTCAGGAACGACGCGAGGTTCTGCGACACCGGGTTCAGCAGGATCTGGCGCACGCCGTAGTAGTACTCGGTCAGCAGGTGCTGCTCGAGGCGGTCGCCCTGGTAGAGGCCGAGCGACACCGACAGCGGCTTGTCGCGGCGGAACTGCTCGAGCTGCTCGATCCGGTCCTCGAGGATGTCCATCGCCTGCAGGCGCGACTGCAGGTCGTTGCGGCCCTGCTCGAGGCGCGTGACGTTGTCGAGGTCGGCCTGCACGTTCGCGACGAGCTGCTGGTTGCCGATCGTCGACCAGGTCCAGCCGCCGAGCGCGAGCGCGAGCGCCGCGACGAAGCCGAAGAAGGTCGCGTAGCGCAGCCGCGTCTTGGTCGGGCTCGCGAACTGGCGCACCGTCTGGCGGTCCGCGAAGATCACCTTCGAGAACAGGTCGCGCAGGAAGAAGCCGTTCTTCGAGAACGCGCTGTGCGGCTTCGGCAGCGCGGTCGCGTCGAGGCCGAAGCGGTGCGCGATGCGCTGCGCGGCCGCGCTGTTGGTCTCGCCTTCCTGCAGCGCGCTCGTGAAATAGAAGCCGCGGAAGATCGGCTTGTACTGGAACGGGTTGTTCTCGAACAGCGTCGCGAGGAATGCGCGCAGCGCCGGCTTGATCGTCGAGAATTCGAGCGGGAAGCTCAACTGCCCCGGCGACAGCTGGTTGCCGCGCGACAGCGACAGCTGCGCGACGCTGATCTCCTTCAGGCCTTCGTACAGTTCCTCGAAGCGCTCGTCGAACAGCGCGACCACGTCGCGCTTCTCGTCGGGTTCGTAGGGCAGGGTGGCGCCCCACACGCGGTCGTATTCGTGCTTGTCGCTGCTGCTGAAGAATTCGGTGAAGCCGGTGATCAGGTCGGCCTTCGTGAACATCACGTAGACGGGCGCGAACACTTCGAGCTTCTCGGTCAGCTCCTGCACGCGCTGGCGCAGGTTCTTCGCGAGGTTGATCGCGAATTCGGGGCGGTTGCCGGTGAGTTCGGCGATGCTCGCGGTGACGATGATGCCGTTGATCGGCGCCTTCGGGCGGTAGCGCTTCAGCAGCCCGAGGAAGCCGAGCCACTCGCTGCGGTCTTCCTCATGGACCGAGTAGCGGCCCGCAGTGTCGAGCAGGATGCCTTCGGTCGTGAAGAACCAGTCGCAGTTGCGGGTGCCGCCGATGCCGTGGATCACCGCGCTGTTCTTGTCCGCGAACGGGAATTGCAGGCCGGAATTGATCACCGCGCTGCTCTTGCCCGCAGCGGGGTTGCCGATCACGATGTACCACGGCAGCTCGTACAGCGCGGAGCCGCCCGACACCTGGCCGATCTTCGACGTCTTGATCGTCTTCACCGCGTCCGACAGGCGCGTGCGCAGCACGTCGAGGTCGGCCGACTTGTCGGCCGGCGCGAGCGCGGCGGCGGCCGGCGCGGCGATCTTGCCGGTTTCCGCCTGCTCCTCGAGGATCGCGCCGAGCTGGCGGTTCGCGCGCTTCACGCGCCAGCGCCGCCACAGCGCGACGCCGAGCCACAGCACGAGAATCGCCGCGAAGGCGATCGCCGGCCACAGCAGCGGCAGCTGCAGCGTATCGGCGACGATGAAGAGGATCGCCGCGAGCGCGGCGATCCCGACGATCGAGAGCGTACGCGGGTGAGTCAGCACGTTGAGAATGCGTTGCATAGGACGTTCAGGTTCCGGTGCGATTCGATGAGGCGACGCAGGCGCGCCGAGCGGCAAGGGTGGCGCCGCGATGTGTCGCCATGCTGTCAAACGGGGTGAAAGGCGTCGGCATCAATGCGCCCGCGGCATCGGAGAGGGCGCGCGCATTAACGAAAGGACGCTGTGAGATTTAAAACGGAACCGGCGGCCCGAGTTAATCGCGCACCGGAATGCGAGATCGATTGCGCCGCCCATATCGTTTCCTGCCGGGAGATTAAATAGCCCCATGCCGCCCTCATTATTTCCTGTCCGGCTAGCCTGGCTAGCTGCCGCGTCCCAGTTTAAAACCGGGTTTATGGTATTCCACGTGTCCGAGATCCATCATTTTCCATCGGCCTCCCCAGGTCAGGCCGACCTGTTCGGCGACCTGTCCGTATAACTGGTAGCCGCGCATCGCCCACGGATCTTTCTCGGAAATGACCAGCTTGCCGTCGCGCAGGAATGCGTTGTCGGCCGCCAGCCCGTATTGGTGATAGCTCTGGAACGCCGCCGCATTGGTCACGTTGCCGCCCATTTGCGCCAGCCGGTTTTGCCGTTCCGGGCTCCGGTAACCTTCCAGCAACGCCATTTCGTAGCCGTATTGCTCGTGCATGATCTTGTAGACCAGCAGCAAGCGCGTGCGGAAATCCGGATCCAGCAGATTCCAGTCGCGGCTCGCGTCCTTCAGCGCCGGCCGCACCTGCTCGACTTCCTTGGTGGCAAAGACTTCAGGCGGCAACGGCGGCGGCGGCACGAGTTGCTCGCCCTGCAGCAGGGCGGCGATCTTCTCGTCGGGCACGCGCGCAGTGTCGTCGTATTGAAATAGTTGCCGGCCGCGTAACGCAATGGCGACCAATGGCGGCGTCGCAAGAATACCCGTCGACACCAT
This sequence comes from Burkholderia sp. MR1-5-21, assembly GCF_053427715.1. NCBI lineage: Bacteria > Pseudomonadati > Pseudomonadota > Betaproteobacteria > Burkholderiales > Burkholderiaceae > Burkholderia > Burkholderia sp. MR1-5-21. Next base: position 13,172 of record NZ_JBSAXD010000051.1, on the reverse strand, counting down.
AATCAGCAAGCGCCGCCGAATCAGTAAATTTTGCACATCGTTTAAAGCACCCCGGGTAGCGGTTGCCGATTTAACAATCTGACTGCGGGTGCGTACCGCGCGATCGTTCGCACGGCGTGTCAGACGGCCATGAAAGTGGGCGACGGATTCAAAAACGGTCGCCCGGACACCCGGTAAAAGCAACAGTGCCGCAACCGCGACGGCGAGGGCGAAATAGGCGACGAGTGCGACGGCAATCAACGAAATCCCCGGAAATTGGAATTGATTGTGTTTTGCAATGCTTGCTCTTAGAATCAGGCCTGCTCCGAGAGGCCGGGCTATATTATCGCGGCGAATTAAACCAGGATTCAATGAGACGCTGAATGAGTGCGCCGGACAATTCAAAATCCAAAACACCGCCCAGCCTGCTGTCCGATGAGAAACAGGCAGGCGGGCCCCAGCATTCGCGTATTCTCGCGAACCTGGAAGGCCGTGTCACGCCGCAGCAGGTCGAGCCGGCACCCCGCTCGCCGAAGGCGCCGATCGTAGCCGCCGGTGCGGCAGTGGTTGCACTGGTGGTCGCGCTGGGCGGCTGGGGTGCATGGCGCTGGCAGCAGCAGTCGGGCGAAAGCACGGCGAGCGTCGCCGCAGCGACAGCGCAGGCGGCGGCGAAGGCCGCGCCCGTGAGCGCAAGCGCGGTGCAGGTCGCTCAGAACAATGCGGCGAGCGCGCCGCAGCCGGCCACGATCGTCAACGACGATTCGGCAGCGAAATCCGTTGCGTCCGCATCGTCCGCGCCTGCGGCCGACGACAGCCGCCTGTCGCGCGCGCTCGCGAACGGCGCAGAAGACGCGTCGGGCGCGGCGCCGGCCGCTGCCGCAGCCAAGGTGGCGAAGGCCGATACCGTGAAGAACGCGAAGCCTGCCGCGCGCAGCAATGCCGACACCAAGGCGGAAACCAAGGCCGAAGCGCGCAAGCATCGCAAGGAACAGCAGACCGAGGTCGCGCAGGCGAAGAAACATCATGACGCGACGGTGCGCACGGCCAGCGTGAAATCGTCGAAGGACGATCCGGATGCGGATCTGCTCGCGGCGCTCGTCGCGCGCACGAAGCCGGCCGACAAGAAGACTGCGTCCGGCGTGCAGGCCGTGCCGACCAAGACGTCGGCGACGGCGGGCGCGACGCTCGCCGCGCGCGTGAAGGACTGCGGCACACGCGGCTTCTTCGAGGACCAGCTGTGCCGGTGGCGCGTGTGCGAGGGCCACTGGGGCAAGGATCCCGCGTGCCCGACGGCCGAGGCGTCGCAGAGCCGCCAGTAAGCTGTCGTCCTGTCTTCTGTCAGCGCCGCCCATCGGGCGGCGCGTTGTTTTCCGGCGCCGGGAAACCGCCACGTGACAGCGTCGCGAAAGCGTTACTGTCATCGGGCATACGTCATCCTTTCTTTTGCAGCGTCTGACCGCGAGCCGTGTCGTGCTGGGCGCGATGCGCCGCACGCTGCGGTCAGAAGCGGTAGGTCGCGCCGACCTTGACGATCGGATAGAAACGAAGCCGATCGGCTTTGTCCCGCAGGTTGGCATCTTCCGCGTCGACGTTCGACTGCCCCGCCGCGGCGGCGATGTCGGGCGGGACGTCGAAATCGACGTGCGGCTTGCCGAAGATGACACCCGCATCGATGAACGCCGACAGCCCGCGATGGCTCGGGTTGTGGCCGAAGCCAAGCCCGAAGTACGGGCGCACGGCCGGAAACTTCGCCTTCGCGTGGATGGTCTCGCCGCCGGTCGGAACCGTTACGCCGTTGATCCGGTAGGTGCCGGACATGCTCGTCGCGGTTGCGTCGATGTTGTCGCCGCCGATGACGAGGCCCGCCGTGAGATGGAGCGGCACCACGGACGGCGCCGGGAACAGGTCGGCGTAGAGCCCGCCATGATAGAGGTCCAGGTGGGCGTCATAGTGCAGGTCGCCCGCGTTGAACGAATGCGGAAGCGCGAATCCGTCGAATTCCGCGCGCAGGTTCGCGTAGCGCGCGACGGCATGGCCGTATCCGAGTCCGATCCCCTCCGTCGCCACGCTGCCGTAGATTTCATCGGCGGGTGCTGACTGCGCCGCCACACTCATTAGTACGACAAAACAATACGCCAACTTCCTTTTCATCTGACGATTCCGTTCGGGGCGAGTATCCCGCGAGGCGCGCGGCCGGCGCGTGCGGTCAACGGGCGCCTCGATCCCGGCGCCCGCCCGTGGGATATCGGCAGCCGTGCCGAAACGTTGAGGCTGCGTCACGGAGTCGTCACACGGCAGGAACGAGCCGCCAGGAGGCGGCCCGTTCGCATGCCGGAACGGCCGCCGCGCAACGTGTCATGCGTTGATGCGGCGGCCCTTGCCGGCCTGCGTCAGCGCGTGAGCACCTGGCGCGGCTTGAACGCGCCCTGGTAGCGCAGCGACGGACGTTCCTTCAGCGTCGTGATGCCGTCGAAGGTCGGCGTCTGGCGCAGCATCGTCGCGGCAGGCGAAGCGACCGAGCCGATCGACGTCGAGCGCGATGCCGGCGCGAGGTTGTTCGCGACGAGCAGCGCGGCCTCGCTCTGCAGGTTCGCGAGCAGCACCGGGTCGCTCGAGCGGTTGACCTGCGTGAGCAGCCCGCTCCATGCCGCATCGCTGTAGTTCACGACGTAGTAGTCGAGACCGCTCGGGTCCGCGACCACCGCCGAGCAGCCATCGATCCGCACCTGCGTCTGCGTGTCCTTCAGCGCGACCGTCGTGCGATTCGCGAGCCCCTGCCCGTACGCGAGCGTAATCGGCACCGTCCACTGCGTGCCCGGATACGCGTTCTTGTTCGGGAACGGCTGCTGCTTCAGCGTGATCACGTTCTGGTTCTTCGTCAGGTCGCACTGCGCGTCGAGCGAGATCAGCGGTACGCCGGTCTGCCGCACGTAGCTGTCGCCGATCGCGCCGACCGACTGGCCGCTCGCCTTCGACAGTGCGTCCCACAGGCGCTTCGGCGTGCCGTTGCCGAACGAGTAGTCGGTCAGGTACTGCTGCAGGCCCTTGCGGAGCGTCTGCTCGCCAAGGTAGTTCTCGAGCGTCTTCAGCACGTGGCCGCCCTTGTCGTACGTGAACGCGCTCGCGCTCAGCACGAAGTCGTTCGACGCCCAGCCGTTGAAGTTCGGCGCGACCGGGAACGCGTTCGGGCCGATGTCGCGGCTGATCACGCGATACTTGTTCTTCACCTGGTCGAGCCAGCTGAACTGGTCGGGGAAGAACTGGATCGTCGTCTTCGTCTCGAAGAACGTCGCGAACGATTCGTTGAGCCACACGTTGTCCCACCAGTCGGCGGTCACGAGATCGCCGAACCACTGGTGCGCGACTTCATGCGTGAGCACCTCGTTGCCGTAGCGCGACATCGGCTGGCCCGGCTGCGGCAGGATGTCGTCGGCGAACTCGAGAATCGAGCCCCAGTTTTCCATCCCGCCGAAGTTCAGGTCCTTCTGCTCCTTGAACGCATCGTTCGCGGCGACCGTATCGAACTTCGTCAGCGGCAGCGCAATGCCCGTGTAGCGGTAGTAGAAGTCGAGCGCCTGCTTGGTGCGGTCCATTGCCGGCTTCGCCCAGTCGCGCATGCCCGGCGGCGTGAACACACGCAGGTGCAGCCCGCCCTTGCCGCCCGGCAGCGGGCTCGTGAAGTCGTCCTCGTACGTATCGAACTGGCCGCCGCCGAAGAACAGCAGGTACGACGACATCGGCGGAGTCTTCTCGAACGACACGAGCTTGTAGCCGCCGCCGACGTTCGTCGACGGCTTCTCGGCCGCGTTCGACACGACGCGCCAGTTCTGCGGCACTTCGGCCGTCACTTCATAGGTTGGGCGGAACGCCGGCTCGTCCCAGCCCGGGAACCACTGGCGCGACAGGTTGGTTTCGCCCTGCGTGAGGATTGCGCCGCTGGTCCTGCCGTCGGTGCTCTTCAAGTCGACGCGGAAGATCCCCTCGGCCGCCGAGCAGCCCGGATACGGATCGTCGCCGCAGCTGCCGCCCGTCCTCTTGACCGGATCGTCGTACGACTTGAAGTTGATGATGCCCGTCCACTCCATGTGCAGCGAGTAGGTGCCCGGCGCGATCGTGCCGCTCACGGGGCGCAGCTGGTAGAAGTCACCCTTGTCCTGCGGCGTCGCGATCAGCTGCACGTTGCCGGGCTGCAGCGTGAGGCGGCCGTTCGTGAACTTGATCCGGTGGCCGGCGATCACGATCGACGTGACCGGCTTGAGCACCTTGATCTCGACGTCGGCGCGGCCGTCGAACGCGTTCAGCGCGTCGTTCGGACGGAACCACAGCCGGTAGTTGACAGGCACGACGGTGTCGGGCAGCTCGACGGGCGGCACGCTCTTGTCGACGGTGGAAGCGGTCGGCGGGGTCGTTGCGGCGGGCGACGACGCGGAGCCCGGCGCGCCGGCCGCGCTGAGCGCCGAAGCGGAGCCGGCGCCGCCGTCATCGCCGCCGCACGCGGCGAGCGCGAGCGTGGAGACGAGCGGCAGATAACGCATCTTGCGAATGTTCATCCACATACTGAAACCTCGATTGTTTGAAGAGTCGTTCAGTGCTGCGAAAATCTCCGGCAAAAGCATTCCCCTCGCCGTTAATCAACAGCGATGCGAAATGCCAATGACGGATTATTCGAAAAGACGGCCGGCTGACTACGTGAAGGTACTCATGGTTTGCTGCCCCCTTTGTATTCTCGATTGTCGGTTAACTTGCCGGTTCAAATTGACCGTGCGCGGATCGGTGTGAATGGATTTCGCGCGCACGACACACGGCGGCGCGCCCGGGCGGGCGCGCAACCCCATCGAACCGACGACCTGTCGAGCAGGCCAGGCCTCGCGGCAGGGCGGCCGGATCGCGTGCAGCTATCCGTAAAATCGCCGTCATGCAGTTTGAAGCTTTGTCGGCCTGTTCGAAGGATGGGTCAATATACTTGATGGTTTTAAGTAAAGGAAACGAAAAATTTGGAAAATGCGTCTATTGAAATTGTCGCGTTCCATTGAATCGTCGTGGTTGTCGATTCGCGTTTCTGTTTAGTTTCCGGTTTCGTAGTTTTAATGTATTAACGATCTGCCGGCCGGGCGTGGACTACGAAATGCGGCGTGGCCGCGCGTGCCCGGTACAATGCCGCAACGACCGATTGCCGATCCGCTTGCCAACCCGCGTTTTCCAACCCTTCGCCGCGAGGAGGCCGTCCATGCCACGAGCCCTGTTCCGGGTCGCGCCGCTGCGCGCGATGCTGCTGCTGATTGCCGCCGTGCTCGCGCTTGGCGGGTGCGCGGGCCTCATGCGCGAGCAGGTGCGCGTGACCGTCGCGGGGCTCGAGCCGCTCGTCGGGCAGGGGCTCGAGATGCGCTTCAACCTGAAGCTGCGCGTGCAGAACCCGAACGACACGCCGATCGAGTACGACGGCATCGCGGTGACGCTCGAGGTGAACGGCCAGCCGTTCGCGAGCGGCGTCAGCGATCGCACGGGCGTCGTGCCGCGCTTCGGCGAGGCGGTGCTCGAGGTGCCGGTGTCCGTATCCGCGTTCGCGGCGGCGCGGCAGGTATGGAACCTCGCCGGCGCCGCGTCGGCGGGCGAGCTGCCGTATGCGCTGCGCGGCCGGCTTGCCGGCGGCACGTTCGGCGCCGCCCACTTCACCGATGCGGGCACGCTGCGCCTGCCGGCGATGCCGGGCGCGGGCCAGTGAGCGCGCCGCGCTTTGCCGTGCGCGGCAAAGCAGGGTATAAGGTGTCGTTTGCGCGGCACGCTCCGGCCGCGCCCTGAAGCCAACCGTTACCCCACCGAGTTCGCGTGACCGATTTCCCCGTTTTCCACTGGACCGACGCCGCCGGCGCCGATCATGCCGTGCGCTGGCGTTCCGAAGCCGGCGTGGCGCCGCCGAAGCGCGCGGTGCCGGCCGACGACCGCATCAACGCCGACGCCGCGTATCGCCTCGCGTGCGAGGGCACCGCGCTCGTCTGGCAGGGCGACTTCCAGAATGCGCGCCAGCTCGTGCAGGCGATGGCGCGCCGCGTCGACCGCAAGCCGAAGAGGGCGTTGGCCGCGGCCGGCGTCGACGCGTTCAACCTGCATCGTCTCGCGCAATCGCAGCGCGCACGCACGCTCGGGATGCTGCTGATCCCGCTCGACGCCGACTACACGATTCCGCTTCGCCGTGCGCCGGACGTGCGCGCCGCGTGCGAGGAAGCGTACGGCGCCGGCGGCGCGCCGTCGGTCGTGTCGCTGCGCGAGCTGCTCGGGCTCGTCGGCGCGCACGAGTGGCGCAAGAAGGGCGTGCCGATCCCGGCGCTTGGCGGTGCGGCGATTCATCCGTACTACGGCGTGTTTTCGCCGGTGCGCGGCGAGTATGTCGAGCTCGTCGCGCGCGCGAAGCTGCCGGCCGACACGCTCGCGTTCGACGTCGGCACCGGCACCGGCGTGCTGGCCGCGGTGCTCGCGTCGCGCGGCGTCAAGCGCGTCATCGCGACCGACCAGGATCCGCGCGCGCTCGCGTGCGCGCGCGACAACGTCGAACGGCTCGGCTACGCGGCGCAGGTCGATGTTGTCGACGCCGACCTGTTTCCGGCCGGCCGCGCGCCGCTCGTCGTCTGCAACCCGCCGTGGGTGCCGGCACGGCCGAGCGCGCCGATCGAGTACGCGGTCTACGATCCGGACAGCCGCATGCTGCGCGGCTTCCTTGCGGGGCTCGCCGCGCATCTGGAGCCGGGCGGCGAAGGCTGGCTGATCCTGTCCGATTTTGCCGAGCATCTGGGCCTGCGGCCGCGCGACACGCTGCTGAAGTGGATCGACGAAGCGGGCCTCGTCGTGCTCGGCCGCGACGACATCCGTCCGGCCCATCCGAAGGCGGCCGACGCCGACGATCCGCTGCACGCCGCGCGCCGCGCCGAGGTGACATCGCTGTGGCGGCTCGGTGCGCGGAGCTGAGCGCGTGTTTTCGCTGCCGTTTTCGGTAAACTGACGCCATTCCTCACGATTTCCCGTCGCCGGGCCGCGCGTATCGACCGCGGCCCGGCGCCGTTTCACGATGTCGAACAAAACCCACGAAATCCGTCCGGAGCAGTCCGTCGAGCTGCTGAAGGAACTGCACATCCTGACCCGCGACGGCAAGCTGAACCAGGACAGCCGCCGCAAGCTGAAGCAGGTCTACCACCTGTTCCAGTTCATCGAGCCGCTGCTCGCGAGCGTGCAGGCCGACAACGGCTGCGTGACGCTCGTCGATCACGGCGCCGGCAAGTCGTATCTCGGCTTCATCCTGTACGACCTGTTCTTCAAGCAGCAGCCGGGCCACGGCACGCCGACGTTCGCGTCGCACATCTACGGGATCGAGACGCGCGAGGAGCTCGTCACGCGTTCGACCGATCTCGCCGCGCGGCTCGGGTTCGGCGGGATGTCGTTCCTGAACCTGTCGGTCGCCGATTCGATCACGTCGCCGGCGCTGCCCGATACGATCGACGTCGTCACCGCGCTGCACGCGTGCGATACGGCGACCGACGATGCGATCCGCTTCGCGCTCGCGAAAAAGGCGCGGCACATCGTGCTCGTGCCGTGCTGCCAGGCGGAAATCGCGGGCGTGCTGCGCAAGAACAAGGGCAAGTCGCTCGCGAACGCGCTGACCGAGGTATGGCGGCATCCGCTGCACACGCGCGAATTCGGCAGCCAGATCACCAACGTGCTGCGCTGCCTGCAGCTTGAAGCGCACGGCTACCAGGTCAGCGTGACCGAGCTGGTCGGCTGGGAGCACTCGATGAAGAACGAGCTGATCATCGCGCAATACAAGAACCTGCCGCGCCGGCGGCCGAGCGAGCGGCTGAACGAGATTCTCGACATGTTCGGCCTCGCGGAACTGCGCGAGCGCTTCTTCGTGCCGCAGGGCGAGCAGCCCGCCGGCGAGGAAACGGCGCCGGCTGCCGACTGATTCTCACGCTGCCCGCGCGCTGCGCGGGCACGGCTTGCGGCGCGCTGATGCGGCGCAGCGGCGTCGCGGTCATCGGCGATGTCGCGCGCGGGCCGAGCCGGCGCATGCGGCCGGCGCGATCGACGCTCAGACGTCGTCGCCGGGGCGGCTCATCCAGTCGCGCCAGCCATCGTGGCCGAGGCGGCGCAGCGTCTCCTGGTTCTTCTCGTAGATCGCGGACGCGTCCGGAAACGCGTCGACCGCGCGCGCGATGCTGTCCTCGCGCAGCAGGTGCAGCATCGGGTACGGCGCGCGGTTCGTGTAGTTCTCGATGTCGTCCGGCGCGCTGCCGTCGAACTGGTAGTGCGGATGGAAACTCGCGATCTGCAGCACGCCGCCGAGCTTCAGCTGGGTCACGAGCCGGTCCGCGAAGAACAGCGCGTCGTTGTAATCGAGGAAATCCGCGAACGCATGCGGATAGATCACGAGCGTCGTGTCGATCTGCTGCGGGTCGGCGGCTTCGAGCCGGCGGAGTTCGGTTTCGAGATCGGCGAGCGCGTCGTCGAGCGTCGTCGCTTCGCTGATCGCGTAGCGCACCTGGTCCTTCACATACACGCCTTTCGCGAACGGGCACAGATTGAGCCCGATCACCGCGCGCGCGAGCCAGTGCCGGGTGGCGGCCAGAATGTCGTCGTGCGAGGCGGGGCGGGTGTCGGTCATGGCGATGTGCTGTGGGCGGGGAGCCGCATTGTAGCGGGGACGGCGCACTGTCCCGGGGACGGTGCGCCGCACATCATGCGCACGCCGCTTCGATCAACTGCGTGACCAGCGCGGGCGCGGTGCCGATCGGCGTTTCGCCGTGTCGGTACGTCTGGCTCGCCGCGTAGATCCCTTCGATCACGAGCGCGAGCGAATCGGCGAGCAGCTTCGGCTGCCGCGCGCCGGCGCTTTCGCACAGCTCGACGAGCCGCGCCATCAGCCGTTCCTTGTTCTGCGCGACGCGCTCGCGCGCCGGATGCGACGCGTCCGGAAACTCCGCCGCGACGTTCACGAACGGGCAGCCGCGGTAATCCTTGTGCGACGCGCGCTCGGCGAGGTCGACGAAATACTGGATCAGCTGCGCCTTCGGCTGGCCGGGATGCTTCGCGACGCTCGTGTCGAAGCGCTCGAAGAAGCACGCGTCCATCCGGTCGAGGTAAGCGAGGATCAGGTCGTCCTTCGACGAGAACTGGCGATACAGGCTCATCTTGTTGACGCCCGCGAGCTCCACGACGGCTTCGACGCCGACCGCACGCACCCCTTCCTTGTAGAACAGCTCTTCGGCGGCGCGCAGCAGATGCTCGTGCGCGGTGGCCCCTGCGATCGGCCGGCGCGTGCGCCGCGATTCCGGTTTGGCGGCCTCGATGCCCGACATGATGCCCCTCGACTACGTAATGAATTGCTTGACATGTTACCGACTGGTCACTACGATCGCAACACAGTTGTGACCGATCGGTAACAATGCGATCGGAACCAGGATACGGAAAGCCATGCGTGTGCCCGGGCCGGCGCACGCAGTGTGCGGCGGAGGCGGCCCTCGACAGAGAACGCAGACATGAACTGGGCAGCAAGACGAATTGGCGGGCGGTTCCATTACGGATGGCTCGCGGCGGCGGTGGTATTCCTGATCCTGCTGGCGGCGGCCGGCACGCGCGCGACGCCGAGCGTGCTGATGGTGCCGCTCGAGCGGGAGCTCGGCTGGAGCCGCGCGGCGATCTCGCTCGCGATTTCGGTGAACATCGCGCTGTACGGGCTGACCGGCCCGTTTGCAGCCGCGGCGATGCAGCGCTTCGGGCTGCGGCCGACGATCCTGACCGCGCTCGTGACGATGAGCGCGGGCGTCGCGCTGTCGTCGATGATGACCCAGAGCTGGCAGATGGTGCTGATCTGGGGCCTGATGGTTGGCTGCTCGACGGGCGTCGTCGCGCTGACGCTGTCGGCGACCTTCGTCACGCGCTGGTTCCACGCGCGGCGCGGGCTCGTGATGGGCATCCTGACCGCAAGCACCGCGACCGGCCAGCTCGTGTTCCTGCCGATGCTCGCGGCGATCGCGCAGCACCACGGCTGGCGGCCGGTCGTGCTGGTCGTCGCGGTGGCGGCGGCGATCGTGATTCCGCTCGTCGCGTTCCTGCTGCCGGAGCGGCCGGCCGACGTCGCGCTGCGGCCTTACGGCGAGCCGGCCGATGCGCCGGGCGCACCCGACGCGACGAAGGAAAACCCGCTTGCAGTCGCGTTCCGCACGCTGCTGACCGCGAGCCGCTCGCGCGACTTCTGGCTGCTGTTCTTCAGCTTCTTCATCTGCGGCGCGAGCACCAACGGCTACGTCGGCACGCACCTGATCGCGATGTGCAGCGATTACGGGATGACCGAAGTGCAGGGCGCGTCGCTGCTTGCCGCGATGGGCGTGTTCGACCTGTTCGGCACGACGCTGTCGGGCTGGCTGTCCGACCGCTACGACAATCGCGTGCTGCTGTTCTGGTACTACGGGCTGCGCGGGCTGTCGCTGATCTACCTGCCGCATGCGTTCGGCATCGACTTCTTCGGGCTGCCGCTGTTCGCGATGTTCTACGGGCTCGACTGGATCGCGACCGTGCCGCCGACCGTGCGGCTGGCGACCGACGTGTTCGGCAAGGCGGCCGCGCCGGTCGTGTTCGGCTGGATCGTCGCCGGCCACCAGCTCGGCGCGGCGTTCGCGGCGCTCGGCGCGGGCATGCTGCGCGCAAGCCTCGGCACCTACACGATCGCGTCGATGATCTCCGGCGGGCTGTGCATCGTCGGCGCGCTGATCGTGCTGCGCATCAACCGGGGCGCGTCGCGTACGGCTGCGCAGGCGGTCTGACGCGTTCGGGCGCGGAATGCCCGGGCCCGCCGCGGCGCGCGGCCCGGTTATCGCAGGCGCGGCGATTGGCATTGATCGGGACAGCCGGGCACGCACGCGCGCAAGCGGTTATGCTTGCGGTTCGCCCGGCGTTCGCGCCCCTTCATCGATGTCAGCGAGGAACCGCATGTCCGTCAAACCTGCTCCCACCACTGTTTCGATTCACGAACTGATCGCGGGCCGCTGGAGCCCGCGCGCCTATTCGAACGCGCCGGTCAGCGCCGGCGATCTGCATGCGGTGCTGGAGGCGGCGCGCTGGGCGCCGTCCGCGTACAACGCGCAGCCGTGGCGCTTCATCGTGTTCGACCGCACGCAGGACGAAGCGGCGTTCAAGCGGGCGTTCGCGACGCTGGTGCCGTTCAACCAGGGCTGGAACGCGCCGGCCCAGGTCCTGATCGCAGTGACGGCGCACACGCTCACGTCGAAGGGCGAACCGGCGCCGACCGCGCTGTACGACGCGGGCGCCGCGGCGATGGCGCTGGTGCTGCAGGCGCATGCGCTCGGGCTCGCCGCGCACCAGATGAGCGGCTTCGACGCGAACGCATTCCGCAACGCGTTCGCGATCCCCGCGGATGTCGCGATTCCGGCGATGATCGCACTCGGCCATTACGGTGACGCCGACAAGCTCGATCCGGTGCTGCGCGACCGCGAGAAGGCGCCGCGTACGCGTCATTCGCTGGGCGAGATCGTGTATGCGGGGGCATGGAAGAAGAGTTTCGCGTCGGCAGCCTGATGGCAGCGGCCGGGTTGCACCGGCCCGGCCGGACGAAGCGGCCCCGGGCGGGGTCCGCTGGCTGGCGGGTCCGGCCGCCCGTATCGCGATCGAAACCTGTTTTGCAGCGACGGGGAAGCTGGCCGGCCGACGTCGGGATGCCGTGGTAACCTCCGCCTGATGCCTGCCGACTGACAGGCACCCGCGGGCGACGCAAGCCGGTATCGCCGCTCTCGCTTCTCCGGCGCGGATCGCCGGCCGCCGGTTGTGATCCCGCGGGCTTCATGTTAAAAAGCCCGTCCTTTCCGTTTTCGCGCCGGCCATGCGGCGGCCCCTTCCCATGACTTACTGCGCGATCGACTTCGGCACGTCCAATTCCGCTGTGGCGCTGCCCGACAACGGCGGCGACGGCATGCGGCTTGCGCCCGTCGAGGGCGATCACCTGACGCTGCCGACCGCCATCTTCTTCAACAACGACGAGGAAACGGTCGAATACGGCCGCACGGCGCTCGCGTCGTACATCGACGGCTACGACGGCCGCCTGATGCGCTCGATGAAGAGCATCCTCGGTTCGCCGCTCGCGGAAACCACGACCGATCTCGGCGACGGCTCCGCGATCGCGTACACGGACATCATCGCGCGCTTCCTCACGCACCTGAAGCGCAAGGCGGAAGCCTGCGCGGGCGCGCCGATCGGCCGCGCGGTGCTCGGCCGCCCGGTGTTCTTCGTCGACGACGATCCGCGCGCCGACCAGCTCGCGCAGAACCAGCTCGAAGCCGCCGCGCATGCGGTCGGCTTCGCCGACGTGCAGTTCCAGTACGAACCGATCGCCGCCGCGTTCGACTACGAGTCGCGCCAGCGCGCGGAGCGGCTCGTGCTCGTCGCCGACATTGGCGGCGGCACGTCCGACTTCTCGCTGGTGCGGGTCGGCCCCGACCGCATGACGCGCCTCGAGCGCAAGGACGACGTGCTGGCGCACCACGGCGTGCACGTCGCCGGCACGGATTACGACCGGCGCGTCGAGCTGTCGGCGATCCTGCCCGCGTTCGGCTACCGTTCGCTCGACCCCGAAGGGCGCGAGCTGCCGAACCGGACCTATTTCGATCTCGCGACCTGGCACCTGATCAACACGGTCTACACGCCGAAGCGGCTCGGCGAGCTGAAGCTGATGAAGCACCTGTATCGTGATGTCCGTCAGTTCGAGCGGCTCGTACGGGTGGTCGAGCTGCGGCTCGGCCATGCACTGATGGCGCGCGCGGAAGAGGCGAAGATCGGCGTCGCGGCGGGCGGGGAGACGATGATCGACCTGAACGACGTCGAGGAAGACCTGCAGATCGCGTTCGACGCGGACCGCCTGGTCGACGCGAGCCGCGACGATACCGCGCGCATCGTCGATGCTGCGCGCGAGACGGTGCGTCTTGCCGGTATTGCGCCGCGTGACGTCGGCGCGCTGTATTTCACGGGCGGCTCGACCGGGCTCGCGTTCCTGTCGGGCGCGCTCGCGGCGGCGTTCGCGGATGCGCAGCCGGTGTTCGGCGATCGCCTCGCGAGCGTTGCGACCGGTCTCGGCATTCACGCACAGCGGCTGTTCGGCTGATCGAATCCCGGAAAAACAAAAAGCCCCGCCGAAGCGG
>NZ_JBSAXD010000050.1:0-46564 GCF_053427715.1 Burkholderia sp. MR1-5-21 | reverse complement strand
CCGGCCTCAGCTCGACCAACAGCTCGGTTGCATCCCTGTCGACGTCCACGTCGACCGGCCTGTCGTCGGCAACCAGCTCGATCTCGTCGCTGTCGACCTCCACGTCGACTGGCCTCTCGTCGGCAACCAGTTCGATCTCGTCGCTGTCCACCTCGACCTCGACCGGCATCAGCTCGCTGTCCACCGGCCTCAGCTCGACCAACAGCACGATCGTGTCGCTGTCCACGTCGACTTCGACCGGCATCGGTTCGCTGTCCACCGGCCTCAGCTCGACCAACAGCTCGGTGACGTCGCTGTCCACGTCGACTTCGACCGCGATCCAGGCCGCCAAGACGCACTACTACAGCGTCAACGACAACGGCACGCAGCAGGCCAACTACAACAACAACGGCGCAACCGGCGTCAACGCGATCGCCGCAGGCGTGAACGCCAGCGCGTCCGGCGCGAGCAGCGTCGCGGTCGGCGACGGCGCGAACGCGAACGCCAACGGTGCGGTCGCGATCGGCCAGAACGCGATGGCCACCGGCGGCAAGGCCGTGTCGATCGGCGTCGCGAACACCGCGAGCGGCGACGGCGCAGTCGCGATCGGCGACCCGAACGTCGCGACCGGCACCGGCGCGGTCGCGGCCGGCGCGAACAACACGGCAACCGGCAACGGCGCCCTCGCGCTCGGCAACGCAAACGTCGCAACGGGCACGGGTTCCGTGGCCCTCGGCAATACCGCGACGGCAGCCGGCGCCGGGTCGCTCGCGTTCGGCTCGAACGCCGTCGCGAACAACGTCAACGACGTCGCGCTCGGCACGGGCTCGGTCACGTCCGTCGCGAACCCGACGTCGAGCGCGACGATCGGCGGCGTCACGTACTTCTTCGCCGGCAGCACGCCGACGAGTGTCGTGAGCGTCGGTGCGCCGGGCGCGGAACGCCAGATCACCAACGTCGCCGCGGGCCGCGTGACGGCCACCAGCACGGACGCGATCAACGGCAGCCAGCTCAACGCGACGAACCAGGCCCTCAACAGCCTGTCGACGGCAACGTCGACGAGCATCTCGTCGCTGTCGACCGGCGTCGGCTCGCTGTCCACCGGCCTGAGTACTACGAACAGCACGGTGTCGTCGCTGTCGACGTCGACGTCGACGAGCATCAGCTCGCTGTCGACCACCATCAGCTCGACGAACAGCACCGTCACGTCGCTGTCCACGTCGACGTCGACCGGCCTCACGTCGCTGTCGACGGGCCTCAGCTCGACGAACAGCACCGTGGCTTCGCTGTCGACCGGCGTGACGACCATCAACAACCAGTTGAACCAGCTGTCGACGACGATCAACAACAACACGATCCGGTCGGTCAACACCAACGGCGTGGCCACCGACATGAACGGCACCGGCTCCGACCACCCGACCGTCACCGCCGGCTCGAACTCGGTGGCGATCGGCGCGAATTCGACCGACGGCGGCCGCTCGAACGTCGTGTCGGTCGGCAGCGACACGCAGCAGCGCCAGGTCGTCAACGTCGCGCCGGGAACGCAGGGCACCGATGCGGTCAACGTCAACCAGCTGAACGCGGTGTCGACGACGATGTCGACGGCGCTGTCGAACCAGCAGACGCAGATCAACAGCCTCGGCAACCAGCTGCAGCAAACCGACCAGATGGCGAAGCAGGGTATCGCGGCCGTCGGCGCGATGGCGTCGATCCCGCAGCTCGACCGCGACGCCAACTTCGGGATGGGGGTCGGCACGTCGACGTTCCTCGGCCAGAAGGCGATGGCGGTCAACATGCAGGCGCGGATCACCGAGAACCTGAAGGCGTCGATCAACGGCGGCTTCAGCGGCGGCCAGAGGGTGATCGGTGCGGGCGTGCTGTATCAGTGGAAGTAAAAGCGGAAGTCAGGCCCGCCGCGCGGTCCGGCTGCGTCGAAGCCGCCGGCCCCGCCGCGGGTACGAAAGGAAAACGGACCCCGTTCGCATTCCGCGCGGCGGGACTCCGACCGGTCACGAACATTTCCAGGTCACTATCGTGAACAAACTGCATCTTGCCCTCACGCTGTCCGTGATATCCCTGGCCGCATGCTCCAGCGCGTCCGGCCCGACGTTCAGCGCATCCGAACTGCAGCCGCGCGACGGTGTGCGCACGTACCAGGTCGACTGCCACGGGATCTTCTCGGGGCCGGATACCTGCATGAAGGCCGCACGGCGCATCTGCGGCGACCAGCCGGTGCGGACCGTCGATGCCGCGAAGGCGTTGCGCGACAACGCCGACCCGGCCACGCTGGTGTTTCAGTGCGGCACGCCGGCAGTCGCACAGCCGGAACCTGCATCGCCGCAAGCCGCCGCGGCAGTGCCTGCTCCCGTCGAGCACGTGAACCTCGCGGGCGACGCGCTGTTCGCGACGGGCCTCGCGACGCTCACGCCGAACGCGCGGTCGTCGCTCGACGCGCTGCTCGGCGCGCGGCAGGACACGACCTACACGCGCGTGACGGTCACGGGCTACACGGATTCCGTCGGCGGCGACGCCGCCAATCTCGCGCTGTCGCAGCGACGCGCGCAAGCCGTTGCAACCTATCTGAAAGCGCGCGGGCTGAAGGCCGGCACGTGGACGGTGACGGGACGCGGCAGCGCCGATCCGGTCGCCTCCAACGCGACGGCGGAAGGCCGCGCAAGCAACCGGCGCGTCGACATCTCGCTGCAGCATTGAGCTGGCGGCGGTCGTGCTTCGCATGCGCAGACGCTTCGGAATACGCACGACAGCCTCCCGCCCGGCCACACCGCGCGATGGCGATCCGGCAACGTTGCCCTGACCGATCGCCGCGCGCCACCGACGTGCCTGCGCCGGCCGTATCGATCAGTCCTGTCCCGACTCCACAAACCGGCGGTTTCCGTGCCACAATCGCCGCAAGCCGCCGGCCCGGCCGGATCCGCCGCGCGACGCATCGGCTCGCCGGCGCATCGCTCCCGATCCGGCCGCCGACGTCACGACGCACATCGCGCGTCGCGGCGGGCCGCGTCGGCACAGACGCACACGTGACAACCAACGGCACACCGGATCCGGGCTTCGCGGCACACTGCCGCCACCGGACAGCCGGCGCCGCAGAGGGATAAAGCTGGTGACGGACAACATTCAAGCCGCATCGCGCGGCGCCCGCAACGAACGGCCGGCCGTCGGCATCTCGCTGTTCGCGCGAGACGGCCAGGCGATCTGGGAAAACGGCATCCATCAGAACATCGCGTACCTCGCGATGATGCTGAAACAATCGGATCGCATTGGCCCGGTTTATTTCCTGAACGGCGGGGACGCGCACGCACTGCCGGCCGGCCTCGACCTCGACGGGCTCGACGTGCCGCTCGTGCAGCCGGGCGACGTCACGCACGAACTCGACGTCGTGATCGAAATGGGCGCACAGCTGCCGGTCGAATGGCTGAAGCACATGAAGGCGCTCGGCAAGAAGCGCATCGCGTGCTTCGTCGGCCATACCTACAGCGGCCTTACCGAAACGCCGATCTTCGACAAGCCGTCCGGGCACATCTTCAACGGCGCGCCGTTCGACGAAGTGTGGGTGCTCGAGAAATCGCAGACCATCGACGTGCCGCTGCTGCGCACGCTCACGCGCGCGCCGGTCCATACGATTCCGCACATCTGGTCGCCGTACTTCCTCGACCGGCGCATCGCCGCGCTCGCGAGCGAAGGCGTGACGTTCGGCTACCAGCCGGGCCGCGCCGCGTGGCGGCTCGCGACGCTCGAGCCGAACATCTCGGTCGTGAAAACCTGCCACTACCCGATGCTCGCGTGCGAGGAGCTTTACCGGGCCCGTCCGGAAGCGGTCGAGCACCTGTTCGTCGTCAATGCGATGCACCTGAAGGAGCACCCGACGTTCCTGCACTTCGCGAACAGCCTCGACCTCATTCGCGAGCACAAGGCGAGCTTCGAGCCGCGCATCGACCTGCCCGGCTTCATGGCGCGCCATGCGGATGCCGTCGTGTCCCACCACTGGGAAAATCCGCAGAACTACCTGTATTACGACGTGCTGTACGGCGGCTATCCGCTGATCCACAACTCGACGCTGCTCGGCGACGCCGGCTACTACTATCCGGACTTCGACGCGGCGGCCGGCGGCCGCGCGCTGCTCGACGCCTGGCAACACCACGACGCGCGGCTCGACGACTACCGCGCGAAAACCGACCGGCTGCTGAAGTCGGTCTCGATCGACAACCCCGCGAACCTGGACGCGTTCGTCGCGCGTCTGGTCGCCTGAACCGGAGAACACGCATGTCGGACTCCAATGCCCGTCAAGCGCCCGGCGCAGGCAAGCGTCTCGTCGTCGGCGTGTCGCTGCATGTGCGCGGCGCCGGCCAGTCGCTGTGGGAAAACGGGATCTTCCAGAACTGCCTGCTGCTGATCCTGCTGCTGCGCCAGTCGCCGCTCGTCGCGGAAGCGGTGATGGTGAACGGCGGCGAGCAGGTCGCCGATCCGCAGATGATGCTCGGCGAATGGAACGTGCCGCTGCTGTCGATGGACGAAGCGATGCAGCGCTGCGACGTGCTGATCGAGATGAGCGCGCAGTTCAGCGCGGACTATCTGCGCGCATTCCGCGAACGCGGCGGCAAGGTCGCGACGATGCGGGTCGGCAACGACTACGTGATCGACATCGAGCGCGCGATGTTCAACAAGCCGTCGGGTTTCCTGTTCTCCGGCGCGCCGTACGACGCGGTGTGGACGATTCCGGAATTCGAGCGCTCGTGCCTGCATTACTACCAGACGGGCCTGCGCGCGCCGGTGACGATCGTGCCGCACATCTGGCACCCGATGCTGTTCGACAAGGCGCGCGCGACGCTCGGGCCCGGCCTGTCGTTCGGCTACCAGCCCGGCAAGCCGCGCTGGCGCGTGACGATGTTCGAGCCGAACATCTGCATGGTGAAGACGAGCATCATCCCGATGCTCGTGGCCGAAGAGGCGTATCGCGCGCAGCCGGATTTCCTCGAAATCGTGCGCGTGTGCAACACGGTGCACCTGAAGGACCACACGACGTTCGTCCACTTCGCGAAAAGCCTCGACATCGTCGATCACGGGCTCACGACGTTCGAAAGCCGTTACGCGGTGTACGAGTTCATGGCCGTGTATGGCGACGCGGTGGTGTCGCACACGTGGGAAAACGCGCAGAACTACCTGTATTACGAGCTGCTGTACGGCGACTATCCGCTGATCCACAACTCGCCGTTCCTCGGCAAGGCCGGGTATTTCTATCCGGACTTCGATTGCCAGGCGGGCGGCCGCGCGTTGCTGAAGGCGTTCGCCGAGCATGACGCGAACCTCGACGCGTACCGCGAGCGGTCGTTGCACGTGCTCGATTCGGTCAGCATCTATAACCCGGACAACGTCGCCGCCTATACGGACGCGATCGCGGCGCTCTACCGGACCGCGTGACACACAGCCGCCGCCGACGGGGAGCCGCCATGAAAATCAATGTCGCCATCACGATGAACGTGCAGCGCGACGCGACGCAGTCGATCTGGTACAACGGCGCGAACCAGCACTGCGTGTACCTGGCGATGCTGCTGAAGCAGTCGCCGTTCGTCGGCGACGTCTGGCTCGTGCATGACGACGGCGTGACCGCGTACCCGGAAGCGCTGATGATGAACGGATTCCGCGACGCGCTGCGGCCGCTGTCGTCGATCGTCCACCAGACCGACCTGCTGATCGAGATGAACGCGTTCATCCATCCGACCCACGCGGACGCGGTCCGCCAGCGCGGCGGGAAATGTGTGTCCTACCGCTTCGGGAATGACTACGTGATCGCAGTCGAGACGATCAACTTCGGGCAGAACGACTGGCGCCCCAATCCGCACCGCGTGCAGTTCGACGAGATCTGGACCAATCCGCAGCACGCGCACACCTGCGCGGCCTATTTCCAGGCGGTTTATCGCGCACCGGTGTTCGTGCTGCCGCACATCTGGTCGCCGTACTTCATCGACCGGAGCCTCGACGCCGCCCCCGAGCTGAAGGCACGCTTCGGCTACCGCAATCACGGCCCCGCGAAGCGGATCGCGTTCTTCGAGCCGAACCTCAACGTCGTGAAAAGCGCGGTCGTGCCGATGCTCGCGGCGAATGCCTGCTACGTCGCGCATCCGGAGCTCGTCGAACACGTGTACATGACCAACACCTTCGACAAGAAGGAGAACGTCGCCTTCAAGCATCTCGCGCTCGGCCTCGAAATGGTCCGCGACGGCAAGGCGACGGCGGACGTGCGCGCGCCGTTCGTCGCGTGGGCCGCGCATCACACCGACATCGTCGTGTCGCACCATTGGGAAAACGGCCTCAACTACCTGCTTTACGACGCGCTGTACGGCAACTATCCGCTCGTCCACAACTCGCCGTTCCTGCGCGACGTCGGGTACTACTACGCGGACTTCGACATCTTCGACGCGGCACGCGCGATCGCGATGGCCGCGCAAACGCACGACGCGCGGCTCGACGAGTACGCGCACGCGGCCCGCCGGTTCCTCGCCGGCGTCGATGCGCTCGCGGAGCCGAACGTGCGCGCCCATTCCGAACGGATCCAGGCGCTGTTCGGCGGCCGATCGCTCGGCTGATTCCCTCGACGCGACCCTCCCCTGCCCATGAATACGCCCATCCGCAATTTCGTGGTGATCGACTCGGTGTACGGCCCGTTCATCATTAACCGGCACTGCCAATTTCAGGCCGAAGCGCTGATCAAGACAGGCCGCCCGCATATCCAGGCCGAGCTGGACACGATCATGCAGGTGGTCGACCAGCTTCCCGACGATTGCATCGCGGTGGACGGCGGCGCAAACGCGGGGCTCGTGTGCGTGCCGATCGCGCAGCGCCTGCGCGCGCGCGGCGGCCAGGTCCATGCATTCGAGCCGCAGCGCACGCTCTATCGCGCGCTGTGCGGCACCGCCGCGCTCAACGACCTCGACAACCTGCATCTGCTGAACATGGGCCTCGCGAGCCGCAACGGCACGATGCGGGTGCCCGACATCGACTACGGACAGGATGCCGACTTCGGCACCGTGTCGCTCGTGTCGGACAGTGAATCGGGCGGGACGCCGACGCCGGTCGTGACGCTCGATTCGCTCGGCCTGCCGCGGCTGGATTTCCTGAAGCTCGATATCGAAGGGATGGAGATCGACGCGCTGCGCGGCGCGCGACGGCTGATCGAAGCGCACGCGCCGTGGTGCTGGATCGAGTACTGGAAAACCGGCGACGCAGCGATCATTGCCGAGTTCGACGGCCTCGACTACACGTTCTACCGGATGGATGCGCTGAACCTGCTGTGCGTGCCGAACGCGCGCTGGGACCGGCAGCGTCTCGTCATCACCGGCGAGCCGATCGAGCGCACCGCGCCCGTCGACAGCCGCGCACACGAAATCGCCGAGGCCGACGCGCCGGAGACGAACTGGAACCGCGCGCTGGAGCACGAAGCGCGCTGCGAGTGGGGACAGGCGATCGCGCACTGGCGGCAGGCGCTCGGCCGCGGGCTCGGCGACGACGATATCGCGATCCAGCTCGCTCACTGTTTCTGCCATGCCGACCAGCCGAACGCGGGGCTCGCGGCGCTCGACCGCTTCGGCGACACGGCCGCGCTGCCCGACGCGTTGCGCGGCCGGGTCGAACTCGCCCGCTCGGCGCTGCTGCTGCGCGCCGACCGGCGCGACGAGGCGGCCGTTGCATCGATCGCGAGCGAGAACGCGCTCACGACCGCGCAATTCGGACTGCCGCCGCAGCGGCTGTATCAGGGCCAGCCGCTGCGCGGCAAGCGCCTGCTGGTCATCAGCTACGGCGGCATCGGCGACCAGATCCAGTACGCACGCTACCTGCATGCGCTCGCCGCGCAGGGTTGCGCCGGCGTGACCGTCGTCGTGCCGCACGCGGTGACGGTGCTGCTGCAACACACGTTCCCGCACATCGAATTCGTGGCGGCGCACGGCGCGTGGCACGACATGTCGCAGATTCAGTACGACTACTGGTGTTCGTTCCTGATGCTCGCGGCGCTGTTCCGCTTCGCGCCCGTGCCGTCCGGGCTGCCGGACGGCGCGTATCTGCAGTGCCCGCCCGAGCGCACCGCCGCGTGGCGCGACTGGGTCGCGCGCGACGCGGACCCGTCCGGCATCCGGCGCATCGGCATCAACTGGCGCGGCCGCGACGAAAGCGATGCGCGCTTTCATCGTGCGGCCAGCCTGCGCGACTTCGCGCCGCTCGCGCGCCTGCGCGGCCATGCCGCTTACTGCATCAACCGCGATCTGTCCGCACAGAGCGAGCAGTCGGATCTGCCCGTCGTGTTCCCGCACCAGCGCATCGGCGATTTCAGCGATCTGGCCGCGCTGATCCTCGCGATGGACGTGATCGTAACCACCTGCACCGCGCACGTGCATCTCGCGGGCGCGCTGGGCAAGCCGGCCGTCCTGCTGCTCAGCCCGAAACCCGATCCGCGCTGGGGCAGCGGCGCGCGCACCGCGCTCTATCCGCGCGTGCACATCGTGCGCGCCGCGCGCATAGGCCAATGGGACGACGCGATCGACCAGGCGATCACGCTCGTACTGACCGAAGCCGGACAACGCTGAACCGCTCGGCGACAACCGGCCGGTCACCGCGACCACGCATGCCAGACTCGCGCCGCACGACGCGGCGCAACGGCTACATCGTGACCAGGCGCCCGCACGTCTCCATGAACGCGTGACCGTGCCGCCGTCCCGCGCGCACCAGCGACGCGAAGATGCGTCGCGGCGCACGGCCGACACGCGCGCCGCTCGCATGCATCCGATATTCGACGCTGCCGAGCACGCCGCATGCGATCGCGGAATGCGGCCCGTACACGCCCATCGCAATGCCTGCGCAATAGTATCGGGCCGCCAGTTCGCGCCCCGTGCAATCGAGCGCGCCCATCGCCGCGATACGGCGCGCGACCGCGTACAGTCCGTCTACGCACCGCGCCACCTCGGCCTGCTCGCGGGCCGAACCGCGCGCCAGACGGCGAAGCATGACCTCGATGTCGCCGATTGCGGCCAGTTCATCGGGCATCGCCAACTTGCTGTTTCGATCCACGGCCTTTGCGCCCCTCATGATGTCGACGTCCCGCATGGCCGATACCGCCGTGGCCGCGCGTCGACGACGGCGGCGAACGACCGGCCCTTCGCCGCCGGCCGTTCGCGCCGCGCGGCCCGCATCACGCAATGTGCGGTTGCCACGGAAAGTAATTCCCCTGCGCCCACGACACGCCGACGTCGGCGATCATCTGCCGGTCGAGCTCGCTCTCGACGCCCTCGACGACGACGTGCCGCGCATTCTCGAGCGCGAACGCGACGAGCCGGCGCAACTGATACCGGCCGATCGCGTTGTGCTTGAGCATCGGCAGGATCGACCTGTCCATCTTCACGATGTCGGGATTGCCGACCACGAGATTGTTCAGCGCGCTGTAGCCGACGCCGAAATCGTCGATCGCGATCCGGCACCCTGTCTGCCGAAAGCGCCGGACGAACGACCGGCCGAACACCGGGCTCAGCGGCACGGTTTCGGTGATCTCGATCACGAGCCGCGCCGCGACCGACGGTTCCCGGTCGAGGCTGTCGAAGACAGCCTGCCAGCGCACATCGTCCACTGCGCTCGACGCAGCGACGTTACAGCCGTAAATGGCGTCCGGATCGCGGCTCAAGCGTTCGATCGTCCTGCGGACGACGAGCTGGTCGAACCAGCACATCAACCCCATCGACTCGAGACGCGGCAGGAACGCGGCGGGGCGCAGCACCGTGTGCTCTCCGCAGACGAGCCGCGCGAGACATTCCTGATAGAGCACGCCACCCGACAGGTCGGTTCTACACACGGGCTCGCGCGCGAACGCGAGCCGGCTTTCGATGAAGTCGTACACCGAAGCGACGTCGGAACGATCGCCGGCCGCGTCGAACCACGGCGCGAGGTCGTCGCATGGCGTTTTCATGTTCGCGTGATGGGAACCATCGACCGCACTCATCCCGGCGCTCCGGCAATTGACGAGCCGCGGCAGGCGGCTCAATCGTCATAACAAACAACAGGAATCAAAGAATACGAATTCCTGGATTTACATCAAAATCCGGCTGCAAATTCATCCTGCATTAAACCGAAATACCGCGACGCCAATTCTAGATTCTTATCTTCAAATGTTTTGTCAACGATATTCAAATCCTGAAAGCCAGTCACATATATTCGAATGGAACTGTTCGATGGATTACACAACTCGCATGCAGAACCGGTGTTAATGAACGCCTCGGCCGCGCGAATTTGATCAGACGAATTCATGCGAAAAAAATGGCCGCCAACCGGGTACGCTGGCGGCCTCAAGACCGTGGATACTGCATGACAGAGTAGCCGAACGAATTCGACCACTCGAGGCTCATTCTAAGCGCGCGCCAGCCGGACGACTGTCAACGCTTGTCAAACGCGCCAGATCATCCGATGCAGACAATGCGAGCAGCACTCGCGACTCATTCATCTCGACGCTCAATCCGGTGTAAATCGACGTATTGCCAACAGCCGCTAACTACGAACCGGAATATCGGAGAGTCTAAAAATCAAATCCGTCAAAAAAATCAAAACAACTGACTGTTTTTAACAATCTTTCAAGTTAGTTAACAATAAAATTAATTTCGACGGGTCTCTCAGGATCTGTCAGATTCGTGCCTTGAAAACCGCCGAATGCATGTCGTTCGGCGGTTTCTTTTTTATTCAAACAGACAATTGAATATCAGGCCGTCTTCTCATCGCGCGATGCGCCGGTTCTTACCCGGCCGAGCCGCCGACCAGCTGCGCGAGCAGCGCGTCGTATTCGGCGACGAGCGCCGGATTCGCCGACGTATAGCGCCGCAGGATCTCGCGCTGGCGCCGCGCATAGCCTTCCCAGTCGTCGTCATGCATGCGCAGCGCGTGCAGCAGTCGATCCGCGCCCTGCTGCACGTCGTTGTCCGGATAGTAGTAGCCGAGATCGGGCGCGAGGCTCGCGTTGTGCACGAGCGGATAGCCTTGCCAGCACACGTCGAAGTAGAAGTAGTTGAGCGGGTTCGCCCATTGATGCGACACGACGACGTCGGTCAGTTCCGCGAGGAACACGGGCGTGTCGAAGCGCCCGACGAAACTCGCCTTGCCCGCCCGCACGATTTCCAGGTAGTTCATCAGCATCACGAACTCCTGGCTCTCGTGCGCGAGGCGATCGGCGTTCGTCACGTGCGTGAACGCGATCGCGTCGGGCTCCCGGCGAAACGCCTCGTCGATGATCAGCAGCGGATACACGCAGAACTTCACGACGTTGTGGTTCGGCTCCATCACGGTCAGCCGCTTCGCGCTCGTGCCGCTCGGCCGGTATTCGCCATGCCCGGGCAGCGTGCGCGCGCGCTCCGTCAGGAACATCGGATCCCAGACGAACGGCACGACGCGCCCCGGACAGCGGCGCAGCGACTGCAGGAACGGCAACGACGACGGCGCGATCTGCGGAATCGCCCACACCTCGTCGTAGCCGCGGTTGATGAAGAGCGAATCCCACAGCCGCCGGCCGAACAGCATCGATTCCATCGCGTTGATGTATTCGACGCCGCAGCAATAGCTGACGATCTTCGCGCCGCGCGCCTTCAGGTACGCGGTCTGCTCCGCGTCGATCTGCCCGCCGAGTTCGATCACCACGTCGAGCGCATCCTTCGCATCCGCGAACGCACGCGTGTCGTAGACGGTGCGATCCCACGGCAGCGCGTCGGTCAGCGGCACGTCGGTGGTGTTGACGAGCGTCACGCGATAGCGGTGCGCCGACGCCATCAGCAGCTTCGCGAGAAACAGCGCGTTCTGCTTGATGCCATTGATCCACAGGCTTTCGTCGGGCGCGCGCAGGCCGATCGTGATGCCGATGCGCAGGCCGTTCAGGTCAGGGGACGTCATCGTCGGCGGGGATGGGATGTTGGATGGTGGCAGTGTAGCGCGCGGGCGCGCGCAAGCCCACCAGTCTAGCGGACTCCCCGCCGCCGGACTGTCAGGGATGGTCAGGACCCGCGCCGACCGGCGACGAGCCCCGACGTGCTGCTCAAGCCTCGGCCATCACGAGCAGTTGCGCGCCGTCGGCCACCTGGTCGCCGACGCCGTACAGCACTTCCGCGACGACGCCCGCGGCCGGCGCGCCGATCGTGTGCTCCATCTTCATCGCTTCCATCACGATCAGCGGCGTGCCCGGCTCGACGGCCTGCCCGGCCTCGACCAGCACCGCGATCACCTTGCCCGGCATCGGCGCGGTCAGGCGCCCGCCGCCGTGCTCGGCGTCGCCCGCGTGCGCGAGCAGGTTGCGCCACTCGAACGACTCGGACACGCCCTGCGTGAACACGTGGAACGTGTCGCCGTCCGCGTACACGCGGCCGCTGCTGCGCACGCCGTCGAGCGTCACGTCGAAATCGAGCGGCGTCGCGCCGCGCGTCCACGCGAACGGCTGCGCGGGCGCATCGCCGATCGCGAATCGCTTGCCGGCCGCGTCGTCATCGACGGTCACGGTGAGATCCGACTCGCGATCGATCGCACGCCATTCGAGCGTGCGGCGGAAGCCCGCGTTCAGCCGCCAGTTCGACAGCGCCGCCCACGGCGAACCTTCGCCCGCGAGTTCATCGCGCTCCCGCGCGCGCAACGCCGCACAGGCGAGCGCGAGCGCCGCGCGCGGCGGTTGCTGCGGCGCGAACAGCGCGTCGTGGTTGCGCTCGATCAGCCCCGTATCGAGATCGGCCGTCGCGAACGGCTCGCACGCGACGATCCGCTGCAGGAACGCGGCGTTCGTATGAAGACCCACCACCTCGCATTCGCGCAGCGCGCGCATCATCCGGCCGAGCGCTTCCTCGCGATCCGCGCCGTGCACGATCAGCTTCGCGATCATCGGATCGTAGAACGGCGTGATCGCGTCGCCCTCGCGCACGCCGCTGTCGACGCGCACCGGCGCGCCGATCGCGAACTCGACGCCTTCGGGCAGGCGCAGGTGCTTCAGCGTGCCGGTCGACGGCAGGAAACCGCGCGCGGGGTTTTCCGCGTAGAGACGCGCCTCGATCGCATGCCCGGTCACGCGCAATTGATCCTGCTTCAGCGGCAGCGGCTCGCCCGACGCGACACGCAGTTGCCACTCGACGAGATCGAGGCCCGTGACCATCTCGGTGACCGGGTGCTCGACCTGCAGGCGCGTGTTCATCTCCATGAAGTAGAACGCGTCGCCCGTCATGATGAACTCGACGGTGCCCGCGCCGACATAGCCGACCGCGCGCGCGGCCGCGACCGCCGCTTCGCCCATCGCGTGCCGCACTTCGTCCGGCAGGCCCGGCGCCGGCGCTTCCTCGAGCACCTTCTGGTGACGGCGCTGCACCGAGCAATCGCGGTCGAACAGGTAGACGGTATTGCCGTGCGTGTCGCCGAACACCTGCACTTCGACGTGACGCGGGCGCGTCAGGTATTTCTCGATCAGCACGCGGTCGTTGCCGAAGCTGCTCGCCGCTTCGCGCTGGCACGATGCGAGCGCCGCGGGAAAATCGTCCGAACGCTCGACGACGCGCATCCCCTTGCCGCCGCCGCCCGCGCTCGCCTTCAGCAGCACCGGGTAGCCGATCGCGTCGGCCTCGCGGTGCAGCAGCGCGGCGTCCTGCTCGTCGCCGTGGTAGCCGGGCACGAGCGGCACCGCGGCCGCGTGCATCAGCGCCTTCGCGGCGGCCTTCGAGCCCATCGCGGCGATCGCGTCGACCGGCGGCCCGATGAACACGATGCCGGCCTTCTCGCACGCGTGCGCGAAATCCTCGTTCTCGGACAGGAACCCGTAGCCGGGGTGGATCGCCTGCGCGCCGGTCGCGCGCGCGGCGTCGATGATGCGCTCGATGCGCAGGTAGCTGTCGGCGACCGCCGATCCGCCGATATGCACGGCCTCGTCGCACGCGGCGACGTGCTTCGCGTGCGCGTCCGCGTCGGAATAGACGGCGACGCTCGCGATCCCGAGACGTTTGCACGTCGCGGCGACCCGGCAGGCGATTTCGCCACGGTTGGCGATCAGAATCTTGTCGAACATGGCTTCGATATCGTCCGGTAAGAGATGGGGTTCACGCTTCGCGCGGCGGTCACGCCCGCCATGACGGCGTGCGCTTCTCCAGGAATGCGGCGATGCCCTCGCGCGCTTCCGCGCCGGCGCGGGTCCGCGCGATCCAGTCGGCGGTCTGGTCGATCAGCGCCGCGTCGAGCGGACGGCCCGCGACGTCGGCGACGAGCCGCTTGCACGCACGCACCGCGTCCGGCCCGTTCGCGACGAGCGTCGCGGCCAGCTTGTCGACCGTCTCGCCGAGCGCGTCGGCCGGCACCGCGTCGTGAATGAAGCCGAGCGACGCCGCGCGCGCGCTGTCGAACACTTCCGCGGTCGTGAAGTAGCGCCGCGCCGCACGCTCGCCCATCGCGCGCACGACATACGGCGCGATCGTCGCCGGGATCAGCCCGAGGCGCGCTTCGGACAGGCAGAACTTCGCGCCGTCCGCCGCGATCGCGATGTCGGCGGCGGCGACGAGGCCGACGCCGCCCGCATACGCGTCGCCATGCACGCGCGCGATCACCGGCTTGCCGCAGCGGTGGATCGCCTCGAGCATCCGCGCGAGCTTGCGCGCATCGGCACGGTTCTCGTCGTCCGAGTAGCCGGCCATCTTCTTCATCCAGTTCAGGTCCGCGCCCGCGCAGAACGCGGGGCCTTCGGCCGCGAGCACCACCGTGCGCACGCCTTCGTGCGCATCGAGCCATTCGAACGCGGTCGTCAGCTCGGCGATCATCGTCTCGTTGAACGCGTTGCGCACGTCGGGGCGCGCGAGCGTGACAGTCGCGACGCGGTTGGCTTCGCTGACCTTGATGGTTTCGTATCGCATCGTCCGCTCTCCTGGTTACATCCGGAACACGCCGAAACGCGTGTCGTCGATCGGCGCGTTCATCGACGCGGCGAGCCCGAGGCCGAGCACGTCGCGCGTCTGCGCGGGATCGATCACGCCGTCGTCCCACAGCCGCGCGCTCGCGTAGTACGGATGCCCCTGGCGCTCGTACTGGTCGCGGATCGGCTGCTTGAATGCCTCTTCCTCTTCAGGCGACCACGCGCCGCCCTTCGCCTCGATGCCGTCGCGGCGCACCGTCGCGAGCACCGACGCGGCCTGCTCACCGCCCATCACCGAGATCCGCGCATTCGGCCACATCCACAGGAAGCGCGGCCCGAACGCGCGGCCGCACATCCCGTAGTTGCCGGCGCCGAACGAGCCGCCGATGATCACCGTGAACTTCGGCACCTTCGCGTTCGACACGGCCGTCACCATCTTCGCGCCGTGCCGCGCGATGCCTTCGTTCTCGTACTTGCGGCCGACCATGAAGCCCGTGATGTTCTGCAGGAACACGAGCGGGATCTTGCGCTGGCAGCACAGCTCGATGAAGTGCGCGCCCTTCACGGCCGATTCCGAGAACAGGATGCCGTTGTTCGCGATGATCCCGACCGGGTGGCCCCAGATGTGCGCGAAACCCGTGACGAGCGTCGTGCCGTAGCGCGCCTTGAATTCGTCGAATTCGGAATCGTCGACGATGCGCGCGATCACCTCGCGCACGTCGAACGGCTTGCGCGTATCGGCCGGGATCACGCCGTACAGGCTCTGCGCGTCGTAGCGCGGCGGCTTCGCGTCGCGCAGCGTCACCGGCGTCGCGATCTTCGGCGCGAGATGGTCGACGATGTTGCGCGCGATCGACAGCGCATGCGCGTCGTTCTGCGCGAGATGGTCGGCCACGCCGGACAGGCGCGTATGCACGTCGCCGCCGCCGAGATCCTCGGCGCTCACTTCCTCGCCGGTCGCCGCTTTCACGAGCGGCGGCCCGCCGAGGAAAATCGTGCCCTGGTTCTTCACGATGATCGACTCGTCGCTCATCGCCGGCACGTACGCGCCGCCCGCGGTGCACGAGCCCATCACGACCGCGATCTGCGCGATCCCCGCGGCCGACAGCGTCGCCTGGTTGTAGAAGATGCGGCCGAAGTGGTCGCGATCGGGGAACACGTCGTCCTGGTTCGGCAGGTTCGCGCCGCCCGAATCGACGAGGTACACGCACGGCAGCCGGTTTTCCGCGGCGATCTCCTGCGCGCGCACGTGCTTCTTCACCGTGACCGGGTAGTAGGTGCCGCCCTTGACCGTCGCGTCGTTGCAGACGATCACGCATTCGCGGCCCGCGATCCGGCCGATGCCGGTGATGATGCCCGCGCCCGGCGCGTCGTCGTTGTACATGCCGTTCGCCGCGAGCTGCGACAGCTCGAGGAACGGCGTGCCCGG
The DNA here is from genome assembly GCF_053427715.1 of Burkholderia sp. MR1-5-21. Taxonomy (NCBI): domain Bacteria; kingdom Pseudomonadati; phylum Pseudomonadota; class Betaproteobacteria; order Burkholderiales; family Burkholderiaceae; genus Burkholderia; species Burkholderia sp. MR1-5-21. The sequence continues at coordinate 30,257 of NZ_JBSAXD010000050.1, read as the reverse complement.
GTCGAGCAGCTGCATGATGCGATCGCGCGGCAGCAGCTTGCCGCGCGACAGGTGCTTGTCGCGCGCGGCCGCGCCGCCGCCCTGCGCGAGCTGTTCGATCTTCGCGCGCAGGTCGGCGACGACCGCCGCGAGCGCCGCGGCGTTCGCGCGAAATTCTTCCGAACGCGGGTTCAGTTTGGATTCGATGATCGGCATCGCCGGGGCTCCGTTCGCGTGACGTGGGCGTTACATGGTTTCCGCGAACAGCTCGCGGCCGATCAGCATCCGGCGGATCTCGCTCGTGCCGGCGCCGATTTCGTAGAGCTTCGCGTCGCGCCACAGCCGGCCGACCGGGTATTCGTTGATGTAGCCGTTGCCGCCGAGGATCTGGATCGCCTCGCCGGCCATCCACGTCGCCTTTTCAGCCGTGTAGAGAATCACGCCCGCGCAGTCCTTGCGCACCTGGCGAATGTGGTCGCTGCCCGCCGAGTCGAGATGGCGGCCGACCGCGTACAGGTACGCGCGGCACGCCTGGAACGTCGTGTACATGTCGGCGACCTTGCCCTGGATCAGCTGGAATTCGCCGATCGACTGACCGAACTGCTTGCGGTCGTGGATATACGGGACGACCGCGTCGAGACACGCAGCCATGATGCCGGTCGGGCCGCCCGACAGCACCGCGCGCTCGTAGTCGAGGCCGCTCATCAGCACCTTCACGCCGCCGTTCAGCTGGCCGAGGATGTTCTCTTCCGGCACTTCGACGTCCTGGAACACGAGCTCGCCCGTGTGCGAGCCGCGCATGCCGAGCTTGTCGAGCTTCTGCGCAACCGAGAAGCCCTTCATCCCCTTCTCGACGATGAACGCGGTGATGCCGCGCGGGCCGGCATCGATATCCGTCTTCGCATAGACGACGAGCGTGTCGCAGTCGGGGCCGTTGGTGATCCACATCTTCGTGCCGTTCAGCACGTAGCGGTCGCCGCGCTTGTCCGCGCGCAGCTTCATGCTGACGACGTCGGAGCCCGCGTTCGGCTCGCTCATCGCGAGCGCGCCGATGTGCTCGCCGGACACCAGCTTCGGCAGGTATTTCTGCTTTTGCGCGTCGGTGCCGTTGCGGTGGATCTGGTTCACGCACAGGTTCGAGTGCGCACCATACGACAGGCCGATCGACGCGGATGCGCGCGAGATCTCCTCCATCGCGACCATGTGGGCGACGTAGCCCATGTTCGCGCCGCCGTACTCTTCCGAGACGGTCATGCCGAGCACGCCCAGGTCGCCGAACTTGCGCCACAGGTCCATCGGGAACTGGTCGGTGCGATCGACTTCCGCCGCGCGCGGCGCGATTTCCTTCGCCGCGAAGTTCGCGACGGCGTCGCGCAGCATCTCGATGTCTTCACCGAGCATGAATTGCACGCCGGGCAGGTTGCTCATGTCTCCTCCGTCTCCAGAAAGTGCGTTGCGCGCACCGATTTCTGAGTTTTGCTCAAAACCGGTTGTTGCGCCGATTCGTTAGCCAATACTGCGGAAATTCTGCGTAGTGTCGCGCCTCGCCGGGGCCGGCGTCAACAGTTTTTTGAGTCACACTCAGATAACTCGGATATGATCTCGGCATGACAGCCGCCGCCTCCGACACCATGACCGACACCGTCAAAGCCGACCGCGCCGACGCGCCCCGCGCGCCCGCCGGCCGCAAATCGCAGCAGCGCGTGCAGGACATCCTGCGCGCCGGACGTGAAGTCTTTGCTGAAAAAGGCTACGAATCCGCGACGACCGCCGAGATCGCGCAGCGCGTCGGCGTGTCCGAGGCGACGGTGTTCAGCTACTTCCGCGGCAAGCGCGAGCTGTGCGCGCGCGTGATCGCCGATTGGTACGACGAAAACATCAAGGTGTTCGAGAGCGGCATGCCGCTCGGCGCGCCGGTCGACCAGCAGTTCGCGTTCGTCGTCAGCACGCACCTGCGGCTGATGCTGGTGAGCGGCACCGGGCTGTGTGCGCTCGTGCTGTCGGAGGGGCGCGCGAAGCAGCATGCGCTGAGCGACGAGCTGACCGCGCTGCAGCGCCGCTACACGGCGCCGCTGATGGACGTGCTCGCCCGCGGGCAGGCAGCCGGACAGGTGCGGACCGACCTGCCGCTGAGCCTGCTGCGCTCGATGGTGTTCGGGCCGATCGAGCACGTGCTGTGGGATGCGATTCTCGGGCGCCGGAAGCTCGTTACCGAAACGACGGCCGCGCAGCTGATCGACATGCTGTGGGCGGCCGTGCAGCCGCCGGCGCCGGAGCAGGCGGCGCTCGTGCGGTTCAGGAACGAGGTGGCGGAGGCGGTGCGGCGGCTGGAGGGCGGCGGCACGCGCGCGTGACTTCCACGGCCGGTGCGGCCAGTGCGACCGGCGTAGCCGCCGTCAGCGGCTACGCGCGCGGCCGGGCGACGTCACGATCTCACTGGATCGCGCGGCAATGCGTGAGCTTCAGGCCGGGCAGGACCGGCGCGTCGATATAGCCTTCGTTCAGGCAACTGAAGCGGAAGAATCCCGACGCCTCGAACGGCTTGATCTCCTGCCCCTTGAATTTGCTCTTCAGCGCGTCCTGGTCGGCGACATCGAAATGCGTGTCGAACTGCGCGCCGTCGGTCGTGAGCGCGCCGAAGTACGTGCCGCCGGGCTCGCTGCCCATCCGGATCACGGCGCCTTCGAACGCCAGGCGCCTGCCGTCGTATTTCGACTTCGCCGCCGTCATGTTCGTCGTATAGGCGTCGATCACGGCGCCATAGCGCGCGTCGATCGCGGGCTCGTCGGCCGGCGCGGCGAAACCCGGCTGATTAATACCGGCCAGCGTGGCGCACGCCACGAGCGCGGCAGTCGCGCGCGACACGGAAATCTTTTTCATGTGCAATATCTCGTCAGGCTTGGTGGTTAAAGGCGACGTTTCTCCGGATTTCCGGAAAAACGTCCGGTGAATTCACTGCCGTTCTCCCAATCTTCAAATGGCGACAAACGGCTGCGATCACCCCACCGCCTGCGCGATCCATTGCTGCGCGCGGCTTCGCGTCGATCACGACGTGACAGGAAAGTGACATGGCGTGGCCCCCGGGCTCTCATTGAATTAACTGCGTTTGATTTTTGGCGCTAAGGTAGCAGACGGGCGCGCGGCATGCAATATCGGTTTGCTGTGGCCAAAATGACCAGGATTCGCCGGTTTGAATTTCAGCGCGGCATTTCCGCCGAATTTCATTCTCTTTCAAGCGGTCGTTCGAACGTTTCAACGTCTGTTAATCGGTTTAAGCCTGAAATTTCCTGTCCGGCGATACGAGCAAAGCCGCGTTTCCGCCGCACCTAATTCCCCGATGCCGAACCGGATCGCCTCCCGGCGAACATGGCCGACGACCGTCGCGCCACGCAGCCCGCTCCGCCCCGTCAGCAAGCAAACGTCCCACAGCACCTCAGCACGGGCGCATTGGCCATCTTTATTGCAAATGATTCTCATTCCTAATATCATGCCGCCTCCAGCCACGCCGAAGCCGCGCTTGCGGCCGCGCCATCCTTAGCACTCCATCGGTCATCGATTCATGCATTCACGCCGAACGCCCCGCCGCGCCCGGACGCTCCGTCCGTGGCGCGCAAGCCTGCACACCCTGATCACCCTTTGCGTCGCGAGCGGCGCGCATGCGGCCACCGGGGACGACACCGATGCCGAGCCCGCCGCGCCGGCGTCGCCGACGGCGCGCGCCGCGTCGTCCGCCGAACGCGAGTTGCCGGCGATCCGCGTCAGCGCGTCGGCGGCCGCCGATCCGACGGTCGGCTACCGGCCGCGCACCGCGTCGATCGCGGGCGCGCAGGACACGCCGCTCGAGAAGATCCCGCAGTCGGTCGCCGTGGTCAGCAGCAGCGTGATGCAGGACCAGCAGGCCCGCTCGCTCGACGACGTGCTCGGCAACATCAGCGGCGTCACGCAGACGAACACGCTCGGCGGCACGCGCGACGCATTCACGAAGCGCGGCTTCGGCTCGAACAACGACGGCTCCGTGCTCGTCGACGGCGTGCGCACGCCGGTGCTGCACAGCTACCTCGCGACGATCGACCGCGTCGAAGTGCTGAAAGGCCCCGCGTCGCTGCTCTACGGGATGCAGGACCCCGGCGGCGTGATCAATCTCGTCACGCGCAAGCCGGAGGACACGTTCGGCGGCTCGATCTCCGCCACGCGCACGAGCCACGGCGGCAACGGCGCGACGTTCGACCTCACGGGCCCGCTCGGCAAGCCGGGCCAGGTCGCGGGCGGCACGCTCGCGTTCCGGCTCACCGGCGAATACGACACGCGCCGCTACTGGCGCACGTTCGGCCGCCAGCGCGACGCGCTGATCGCGCCCGCGCTGTCGTGGCACGACGCCGATACGTCGATCGACGTCAGCTACCAGTACGTCGACTACACGACGCCGTTCGATCGCGGCACCGTGCTCGTCAACGGTCAGCTCGACGACGCGCTGCGCTATCGCCGCTACGAGGAAGCGTGGTCGCAGAGCAGCGGCATCCAGGAGACGTTCCGCGCGCGCATCGAGCACCGCCTGTCGGACGCATGGCGGATGCGCGCGACCTACGGCTGGGGACGCGACCGCTACGAGCAGTTCATCACGCGCGCGACCGCGTTCAACAGCGCGACGGGCGCGATGACGCGCACGTCGGACGCGAACCTCGGGCGCAACGATTCGGACCAGATCGCAACGCTCGGCCTGCTCGGCAACGTGACGCTCGCGGGCATCAAGCATGCGATCTACATCGGCGGCGAATACGAGCGCCAGCGCAGCTTCCGCGGCGACACGATCCGCGGCAAGGCGACCTCGGGCTTCAACCTGTTCGACCCCGTGTATGGCCTGCTCGCGCCGGGCGGCACGCCGAACCCGAAGCAGAGCGACAGCCTGTCGAAGGTGCACGCGTATTCGATGATCGTGCAGGACTCGATCAGCCTGACGGACCGGCTCACCGCGGTCGGCGGGCTGCGCTGGGAAGACTGGCAGCAGGAATCGGGGATGGGCCGGCCGTTCGTGTTCGCCGACCGCTCGCACGGCCAGGTGTGGCTGCCGCAGTTCGGGCTCGCGTACGCGATCACGCCGTCGCTGACCGCATATGCGAACGTGAGCCGCTCGTTCAAGCCGAACGTCGCGTCGAACGTCGCGGCGCCGCTCGCGCCGGAATACGGCCGCGTCGTCGAGGCCGGCGTCAAGTTCACGCTGAAGCCCGCGATCACCGGCACGCTCGCGGTGTACCAGATCGACAAGCGCAACGTCGCGGTGACCGTCGGCGACGTGACGTCGACGATCGGCACCGCGCGCTCGCGCGGGATCGAGCTCGACGTCGCCGGGCAGCTCACGCGCCACCTGAGCGTGATCGGCAGCTACGCGTACACGAACGCGACCGACCGCGACAACGATACGCCACTGATGAACGTCGCGCGCCACACGGGCAGCCTGTTCGCGGTGTACGACACGACGCTCGCGAACCTGCCGGGGCGCTGGCGTTTCGGCGGCGGCGCGCGGCTCGTCGGCGCACGGCCCGGCGATACCGCGAACAGCTTCACGCTGCCCGGCTACGTGACCGTCGACGCGTTCGCGGCGTACGAGACGACGATCGGCAAGCTGCCGACGCTCATCCAGCTCAACGTGAAGAACCTGCTCGACAAGACCTACTATCCGTCAAGCAACAACAACCTGATCATCGCGGTCGGCGAGCCGCGGCTCGTCACGCTGACGACGACGGTGTCGTTCTGACGGCGGGGGCCCGATGGAGCCGCGCGCCGGGCATCGCGATCCGGCGCATCGCGACAAACCGCAACGGCCGCAAACCCGGTCGGGCTCGACGTCATTCGGCCGTCGGCGGACAGACCCGGTAGAACACGACGCTGCACAACAACAGGAAGCCTGCCAGGATCGCCATGCCGGTCCGGATGCCCGCATAGCCGATGATCATCGCGCCGAGGATCCCCGACAGGCTCCCGCACGCGTTGATCAGCGCGAGGCCGGCCGCCGCGGCCGCACCGGACAGCACGCGTCCCGGCAGCGTCCAGTAGATCGGCATCAGCGACAGGATGCCCGACGTCGCGACGGTCAGCATGATCAGCGCGAGCCAGAAGCTGTCGTGCGCTACCGTCGCGACGAACAGGCCGATGGCGGCCAGCGCGACCGGCACCACGCCGTGCCTGCGCAGCCGCCCGGACTTCTCCGCGTACTTCGCGTTCACGTACATGCAGATCGCCGCGACACCGAACGGGATGGCCGTGAACAGCCCGACATTCAGGCTGTTCGCGACGCCGGCGTCATGAAACAGCGTCGGCATCCAGAACGTCAGCCCATAGAAACCGGTGTTGAACAGGATCATCACGACGATCAGCGCATAGACCTTCGGCGTCCGGAACGCGTCCGCGACGCGATGCGACTTGAACGCCGCCTCCTTCGCGACATTCGCCTCGATGATCTGCTTCTCGCGCGGCGTCAGCCAATCGACGTCGGCCGGCCGGTTCCGCAGCAGCGCCAGGATGACGATACCCAGCACAACCGACGGCAGCCCTTCGAGCAGGAACAGCCATTGCCATCCCTTGATGCCCGCCACGCCGTCCATCGTCTCCATGATCGCGCCGGACAGCGGCGCACCGAACACGACGGCAATCGGCAACGCCATCAGGAACAGCGAATACATGCCGCTCTGGCGCCGCGCGGGCAGCCACGTGTTCGTGTAATACATCACGCCCGGAACGAACCCGGCCTCGCATACGCCGAGCAGGAAGCGAAGCGAATAGAACGCGGCCGCGTTCCGCGAGAAGATCATCAGGATCGACACGATCCCCCACGTGATCATGATCCGCGCGATCCATGCACGCGCGCCGACCCGCCGCAGGATCAGGTTGCTCGGGATCTCGAACAGCATGTAGCCCCAGAAGAACACGCTCGCGCCGAGTGCGAAGGACGCGTTCGTCAGGCCGAAATCGGCCGCCATCTGCAGCTTGGCGAAGCCGATGTTCACGCGGTCCAGATAGGACATGATGAACCCGAGGAAAAACAGCGGGACGATCCTCAGTATCACCTTCCGGTACAACGCGTCTTCGTGCAGTGCTTCGGTGCTTGCGCCCAGCGCAAGCGTGACGTCCGCCTTCATGGTCAGTTCCCCTGATGAAAACTTGAACCTGCTCGCCAACGAAATCGATCCGTATGCCTGTTCCTCGCGCATGCCCGCGTCGCGGGCAGGCCCGGTTGCCTGCCGGCGCCGCGTCAGCTGCGCGACGCCCCCTGCCGCTCCGCGAGCGCGAGCACGTCGGCCCAGATGCCGTCATCGACGGCAATGCCGTGCTGCCGCTGTTCGATGCGGGTCCGCAGCGCGCTTTGTCCGGGATACAGCACCTCGTTGCTGTCTTCCGCGACTTCCGACGTATTCACGTAATCGGCCACGCCGTCGGCGACCTCGTTCGTGAACGCTTCGCCGCCCAGCTTGCGCGGGTCGATCAGGATGAAGACCTGCGAGCAGCCGGTGCAGCTGCCCTGCTGCACGGCATCGATCCCGTTCGTCGCCAGTCCCTCCGACAGCACGGCGGCCAGCAAGTCGAGCATGATCGCGAACCCAGAGCCCTTCCAGTAACCCATCGGCAGGATCCGCATCGACGCCTCGATCGGGCCGGGCTCGACGGTCAGCTTCCCTTCGCTGTCGAAACCGGCGGGGAACGGCATGTTCTTCCCCTTGAGACGGGTGGCCTGCAGTTTCCCGTACGAGTACTGCGACATCGCCATGTCGAGCACGATCGGGCCCTTGTCGCGCGGCACGGCCATCACGAACGGGTTGTTGCCGACGCGCGTGTTCTTGGCGCCCCAGCCCGGCATGCAGGATTCGGTGTTCGTCCAGCAGATCGCGATGTAGCCGCGCTCCGCCGCGTGCCAGCCGTATGTCCCGCCGCGCATCCAGTGCGTCGTGTTGCGCAGCGCGACGATGCCGACGCCCTGCTCGGACGCGATCGCCATCGCGCGCTCGGTCGCGGACAGTGCGTTGAGAATGCCGGGACCGCGATTCCCGTCCAGGATCTCGATCGCGCCGAAGCGCTTGACCGGCGTGGGGACGCCTTGCAGATTCACCCAGCCCTTGCGGACGTAGTCGACGAATCGCGCGACGCGATTGATGCCGTGGGAATTGACGCCGTCGCAGGTCGCTTCGGCATGAACCCGCGCGCAGACGCCCGCGTCGTGCTCGTTCATGCCGGCATTCAGGAGCGCGAGATAAATGGCGCCCTGCAACTCCTCGAACGGAATTCGAATCATCTTGCCTGTCTCCTGAAGTTCTTGTGGTGCGGTTCGATCCGGAACCGGGTGCCGCCGGTCCCGCCCGAACGTCATCGCTGCGCATGCGCGCGGCGGCGAATGTCGTTCAACCGAAGTTCGCGACGCACGGCCGCAGCGGCGCAGCTTGCGCGACCGCGCGCCGGCCGGCGATGCGAACCTCTATCAGCCGCCCGCGAAATCGAGCAGGATCTTGCAGCTCTCGGCCGGCTTCTGCTCGGCCATCTCGAACGCCTGCGCGACATCGCGGAAGCCGACCTTGTGCGTGACGATATGCTCGGGCTGGATCAGCCCGCGGCCGATCCAGTCGATCACCTGCGGGAACATCGCGCAGTTGAGCCGCGACGCGGCGAGCGTCAGCTCCTTCTTCGTCAGTTCCGCCTGCACGATCGCGGACGGCTCCGACGAGAAACCGAGCACGCCGATCCGGCCGGCGGGCGCCGCGAGCCGCACCGCTTCCTCGAGAATCGACGGATGGCAGACCGCATCGAAGATCAGCGTCGGGCCGCCGTCGACGCCGCGTTTCTGCAGCGCGTCGGGCAGGTTTTCGACGCTCGTGTTGATGATTTCGTCTTCCGCCGCGCCGCACTTGCGCGCGAGCTGCAGGCGCGCGTCGAGCCGGTCGGTGATGAACGCCCGCACGCCGTACACGCGCTTGAGCACCTGCAGGATCGTCAGCCCGACCGTGCCCGCGCCGTAGATCAGCGCGACATCGCCCGGCAGCACGCCGGTGCGCGACGTCGCGTTCGCGGCAACCGCGAACGGCTCGACGATCGCCGCGCAGGTGTCGGCGATCTCGGGCAGAATCCGGTATGCGTTGCCGGCCGGCACGCACGTGTACTCGCTGAATCCGCCGTCGCGATGCACACCGAGCACGGTCAGGTTGCGGCACACGTTGCGCCGCCCGATCGTGCACGCATGGCAATGGCCGCAGCTGATCACCGGATCGACCGCGACGGTCTCGCCGAGCCGCGCCGCATCGACACCGTCGCCGACGGACTCGATCGTGCCGACGAACTCGTGGCCGATGATCCGCGGATACGACACGAACGGGTTCTTCCCGTGAAAGATGTGCAGGTCCGAGCCGCAGATGCCCGCATAGCGGACCTTCACGCGCACCTCGCCGGCGGCGGGCGCGGGCATCGGCACCTCGCTCACGCGCATGCTGTTCGGACGATCGACAACGACACTCAACATTTCGGTTTTCTCCTTCGATTCTTCGCCGCTCACCAGTTCCACATCGAGCCGTCGCGCAGCCGCGCGACCGGCAGGTACGCGCGCTCGTACGGATACTTCGCAGCCAGCGTCTCGTCGATGTCGACGCCGAGGCCCGGCACGTCGTCCATCACGAGATAGCCGTGTTCGAAGCGGTAGTTGTGCGGAAACACTTCATCGGTCAGCGTGTTGTGCGGCATCAGCTCCTGGATGCCGAAGTTCGGCGCCCACAGGCCGAAGTTCACGGCCGCCGCCATGCACACCGGCGACAGGTCGGTCGCGCCGTGGAAGCCGGTGCGCACCTGGTACATCGCCGCGTAGTCGGCGATGCGCCGCACATGCGTGATCCCGCCCGCGTGCACGATCGTCGCGCGGATGTAGTCGATCAGCTGGTCGCGGATCAGGTCCTTGCAGTCCCAGATCGAATTGAACACTTCGCCGACCGCGAGCGGCGTCGTCGTGTGCTGGCGGATCAGGCGGAATGCCTCCTGGTTCTCCGCGGGCGTCGCGTCCTCGAGCCAGAACAGCCGGTACGGCTCGAGGTCGCGGCCGAGCCGCGCGGCCTCGATCGGCGTCAGCCGGTGATGCGCGTCGTGCAGCAGGTGCGGCGCGTCGCCGACCGCGTCGCGCACCTTGCGGAACAGCTCCGGCGTATGGCGCAGGTACAGCGCGGTGTCCCACGGCTCCTCGGGCGGCAGGCCCTTTTCGGCGGGCTCGTATGCGCCCGCGGTCTTGCCGACGCCGTACACCTTGTCGAGCCCCGGCACGCCCGACTGCACGCGAATCGCGCGAAAGCCTTCCTCGATGTGCGCGCGCACCGCATCGACCGCTTCCTCGTGGTCGCGCCCGTTCGCGTGGCCGTACACCATCAGCCCGTCGCGGCTCTTGCCGCCGAGCAGCTGATAGACCGGCATCCCCGCGAGCTTGCCCTTGATGTCCCACAGCGCCATGTCGATTGCGGCGATCGCCGTCATCGTCACGGGCCCGCGGCGCCAGTACGCGCCGCGATACAGGTATTGCCAGATGTCCTCGATGTTGCGCGGATCGCGCCCGACGAGGCACGGGAACACATGGTCTTCCAGGTACGCGAGCACCGCGAGCTCCCGCCCGTTGAGCGTCGCATCGCCGAGGCCGTACACGCCTTCGTCGGTCACGATCTTCACCGTCACGAAGTTCCGGCCCGGACACGTGACGATGGTCTGCAAGCGTTCGATTTTCACTGCGCTCCTCCAGCGGGCGATTCAGTCGACAAAGTAATGGGGCGCGCGGCTGCGCACTTCCGGCAGATGCGTGCCGATCCGGTCGAGGTGCGCGGCGACCGATGCGCCGAGCAGCGCCATGTTGCGCGACGCGATATGCGCGAGGATCTGCTCGTGTTCGTGGAACGCACGGCGTGCGTGACCCTCGACGTCGTCGAGCAGCAGCCAGCGCACGCGATCGTACTGGCGCTTGATTGGCTGCAGCATTTCCCACACGTGCGGCCGCCCGGTGAACTCGAACATGCGGCCGTGCATCGTCTCGTCGAGCGCGAAAAACGTGTCGACGTCGCGCGCGGCAACCGCGTCGCGCTGCGCGTCGATGAGCGCCGCGAGCTCGGCCAGTTGTGCCGGCGTGATCTTCTGCGCGAGCTCGACGTGGTTCGCGCATTCGAGCGTGCTGCGCGCGAAGCGCCCTTCCTCGAGGATCGACACCGAGATCGGCGCGACGAGCGTGCCGACCTTCCGGTAGATCTGCACGAGCCGCTCGTCCGCGAGCTGCGCGAGCGCCTCGCGCACCGGCGTGCGGCTGACCTTGATCGTCGTCGAGATCACCGCCTCCGACAGCGCGGTCCGCGGCGGCAGCGCACCCCGCACGATCGCCTTGCGCAGCAGTGCGTGCACCTGATGCGTATACGACTGGCCCTCGTCCAGCGTGAACCCTTGCAACGCCGTGACGACGACGTCTTCCGTCAATGTTGCTGTGTCGCTCATGTGCCGACTCAATCTGATTAAACGTTACGTTTGTACCATGGTACACAAGGACGCGATCCATGGGGACATGGCGTTTACACCAATAACTTCGCGAAAAAGCCAAGGATAATCTGCAGGCAATCTTCCATCTACCATGGTACATACGTCAACAGCCCGTCATGCTGCTCTCGTCCGACTTCCTGCCTGCCGCGCCGACCGGGACGATCCGTCCCCGCTACGACCGGCGCGCCGTCCGCACCGGCATCGTCCATCTCGGCCTCGGTGCGTTCCATCGCGCGCATCAGGCGCTCCATACCGAAACCGTGCTCGAACAGGGCGACCTGCGCTGGGGCATCGTGGGCGTCGAATTGCGCCGCCGCCACACCGTCGACCTGCTTGCCGCGCAGGATCACCTGTATTCCGTCACCGAGCGTGACGGCGATACCGCGCGCACCCGCATCGTCGGCGCGGTGCACGGCGCGCTGTTCGCGCCCGAGTCGCTGCCGGCGCTGCTGCGGCTGATCGCCGATCCGGGCGTGTCGATCGTCAGCCTGACCGTCACCGAGAAAGGCTATTACCGCCGCCCCGGCGGCGGCCTCGACGCCGACGATCCCGCGATCCGCCAGGACCTCGCGACGCCCGATGCGCCGCGCACCGCGCTCGGCGTGATCGCGGCCGGCCTGCGGCTGCGCCCGGCCGGCGCGCCGCTCACGGTCGTCTGCTGCGACAACATGACGTCGAACGGCGACACGCTGCGCGCGCTGCTGATCGACTACGCGGAGCGGTTCGACGGCGCGCTTGCGCGGCGCATCCGCGACGACGTCGGTTTTCCGAACAGCATGGTCGACCGGATCGTGCCGGCCGCGACGCCCGAATCGCTCGACTGGGTCGAGCAGCGCCTCGGCGCGCGCGACGCGGCGGCGATCGTCTGCGAGCCGTTCTCGCAATGGGTCGTCGAGGACCGCTTCGCCGGCCCGCGCCCGCGCTGGGAGGATGCCGGCGCACGCGTCACGGCCGACGTGCGGCCCTACGAGACGATGAAGCTGCGCCTGCTGAACGGCTCGCATTCGGCGATCGCGTATGCGGGCCAGTTGCGCGGCCGGCCGACGGTGTCCGACGCGATGGCGGATCCGCTGATCGCCGCATTCGTCGACGGCGTGATGACGCACGACCTGCTCGCGACGGTCGACGTGCCGTCCGGCTATGACGCGCATGGCTATTGCGCGACGCTCGTGCGGCGCTTCCGCAATCCGACGCTCGCGCACCGCACCGAACAGATCGCGATGGACGGCACGCAGAAGGTGCCGCTGCGCTGGCTGCCCGCGCTCGCCGAGAGCGCAGCGGCGGGCGTCGAGCGCCCGTACCTCGAGCGCGCGCTCGCGATCTGGCTGCATTACGCCGCGACTGCGCGCAACGAAGCCGGCGAGCCGCTGACGCTCAGCGATCCGGGCGCGGCCGCGCTGGCGGCGACGCTCGCATCCGCGGGCGAAGCGGTCGATGCAGTGAAAGCCGCGCTGTCCGGCCCTGCGCTCGCCGGGCCGGCCGCGTGGCCCGACGCGCTGATCCGGCGCGTCGGCGCGCATCTGTCGACGCTGCGCGCGCGGGGCACGGATGCGCTGCTCGCGCCGTTGTGCGTGCGTTGAACGACAGAACGACAGATTCGCTGCGGGCGTGCTCCGCGTGACCACCGTGCCCGCCTGCGCTCCGGCCGGGCCCGCGGCCAACGACGAACCGACGACACACAAGACATGACAGCCGGCCCACCGGCATCAAGGAGACAAGCATGAAGCAGAAGACACAGGCGTGGTTCACGGTATTCCTGCTGTTCGTCGTGTACGGCATCAACTACCTCGACCGCGTCGCGCTGTCGATCGTCGCGCCGATCGTGCAGACGGATCTCGGCATCGACGCCGCGCAGATGGGCCTCATCTTCAGCACGTTCTTCGTCGGCTACGCGCTGTTCAACTTCATCGGCGGCATCGCGTCGGACCGGCTCGGGCCGAAGCTCGTCTACGTGCTGGCGGTCGGGCTCTGGTCGATCTTCTGCGGCATGACGGCGCTCACGGTCGGCTTCGTGAGCCTGCTGATCGTTCGGCTGCTGTTCGGCATGGCCGAAGGCCCGCTGTGCTCCGCCGCGAACAAGATGGTGAACAACTGGCTGCCGCGCGACTCGGCCGCGACCGCGATGGGCCTGCTCAGCGCGGGCTCGCCGCTCGGCGGCGCGATCGCCGGGCCGATCGTCGGCCTGCTGGCCATGCAGTTCGGCTGGCGGCCGGCGTTCTGGATCGTCTGCGCGATCGGGCTCGCGTGGGTCGTCGTGTGGATGCTCACGACGTCGGACCGGCCCGCGATGGCGGCGGACAGCGCGCCGCGCGCACCGGCGGGTGCCGCACCGGTGAACGCGCGCGCGGCCGGCGACGCGTCGGCGACCGCGCATGCGCTGTCGTACTACATCCGGCAGCCGCGCATCCTCGCGACCGCGGTCGCGTTCTTCGGCTACAACTACGTGCTGTTCTTCTTCCTGAGCTGGTTCCCGAGCTACCTCGTGCGCGCGCATCACCTGAACATCAAGGAGATGAGCATCGCCACCGTCGTGCCCTGGCTCGTCGGCACGGTCGGCCTCGCATGCGGCGGCGCGATCTCGGACGCGCTCTACAAGCTCACCGGCAACCTGCTGCTGTCCCGGCGGATCGTGCTCGTCACGTGCCTGCTCGGCGCGGGTGCGTGCGTCGCGGTGGCGGGGACGGTCCAATCGACCGGCAGTGCGGTCGCGCTGATGTCCGTGTCGCTGTTCTTCCTGTACGTCACGGGCGCGATCTACTGGGCGATCGTGCAGGACGTCGTGCATCCGGCGCGCGTCGGCGGCGTGAGCGGCTTCCTGCACTGCATGGGCAGCCTGTCGGGCGTCGTCGGGCCGGCGGTCACCGGGCTCATCGTCGAGCGCAGCGGGTCGTTCGCGTCCGCGTTCGTGCTGGCCGGCGCGATCGCGCTGATCGGGGCGGTGCTGGCGGGCCTGTTCGTGCGGAACGCGCGGGAGGCGGAAGTGCTGCGCGAGCGTGCAGCGCATTGACATGCCGGGGGGCCGGCCGCGCCGGCCCCGCATGCAACGCGAAGCATGTGTCGGCGCCCTCGAGCGGGAGGGCTTCAAGATTTCGTCACCGCCACGCCACGCTGCGCGCAACGCGCACATCCGGCCACCGCCCCCAAGCGCATGGCGCTTCACTCGTCCGACCAATCATCGGGCCCTCGAATACCACCCATCCGATTTCGCGACTTCCGATATCGATCGCGCCCTTCTAGACTGATTGAGCAGTCGGGGCGGCCGCGTCGCGATGCGATACCGCGCGCGAATCCGTGCGAACGCACGCGGCGGCGTGACGCATCTGCTGCCAGACAACAACTTCTCGAGGAGACACGCCATGACCGATCGGGACGCGCGCCGCAGCGCGCTGAAGACCTTCGGCCTCGCGGCGGGCACAGCCATCCTGGGCGCCGCGGGCCGGGTGCAGGCGGCGCAGTCCGACACCGGATCGCTGCTGCCCGGCGGCGCAACCCGCCTCGCCGACCTCACGCGGCGGCTGGCCGCCACGCCCAGGCGGCGCGACTTCAAGACGGTGCCGATGATCCTCGAGCATCCGGACCAATGGGATGAGACGGCGCTGTCCGAAGTCATCGGCTATCGCGGCGGCCCGAAGCAGGTCTGGGACAACACCGAGCTCGGCGGGCCGTGGCTGAACCTGATGCGCAACGCGCTGAACGCGCAGATCTGGTCGTTCCGGCACCCCGATTTCCTGGTCGTCTCGGCCACGCACGGCACCGCGCATCTCGCGCTGTACGACCAGGCCGCATGGGAAAAATACGGGCTCGCGAAACTGGCCCGCGATCAATTCCCGGCCAACACGCTGCTCGACGCGAAGCCCGCTCAGTCGAAGGCCGCGCAGGATCACGAAAGCGCCGACGGCGCGTACTCCACGCACGACAACAGCATCGCGGCGCTGCTGCAGCGCGGCGTCGTGTTCCTGTCGTGCCACAACGCGATCTGGGAACTCGCGGAACGGCTCGACGGCGCGAATGCGAATCCGGACAAGCTGCCGCTCGACGCGCTCGCCGCCGACCTGACCAACCACATCATCCCGAGCGCGATCATCACGCCCGGCGCGGTCGGCACGCTGCCCGAACTGCAGCACGCCGGCTTCTCGTACGCAAAATGACGATCGACATGGCATCGACCCACGCGCCGGCGCAGCCGCGCGGCACCCGCGGCACTCGCGACACTCGCCGCCCCCGCCGCTTCCTGCATGCGGTGCTGGCGGGCTGGCTCGGCATCGCGGCGCACGCGGTCGCGCTCGCGGCGCCTGCAGACGCGGCCAGCCAGACCGGCATCTTTCCTCCATGGCAGCACGGCGCGAACAGCGACGCGCCGAACCGAGGCCTCGAATTCACCGTGCCGCAAGTCGACGTGCTCGCCGATTTCCACGGCGACCTGAGCGCGCCGAAGCTCGTACTGTTCGTCGGCGGCAACTACTTCTTCGCGATGGCGCCGCTCGTCGCGAAGTTCGAGGAGGACCACCCCGAGTACCGCGGGCGGATCTACTGGGAGACGATTCCGCCGGGCCTGCTCGTCAGGCAGATCAAGGCCGGCGGGACGATCACCGTCGGCAACATGACGTGGACGGTCAAGCCTGACGCGTATTTTGCCGGCCTCGCGAAAGTCAACGCGCTGATCGCCGACGGCACGCTGACGGGCCCCGCCGTGCCATACGTGACGAACCAGCTGGCGATCATGGTGCGCGCGGGCAACCCGGAACACATCGCGTCGCTGAACGATCTCGCGAAACCGGGGCTGCGGCTCGCGATGCCGAATCCCGCGTTCGAGGGCGTCGCGCGACAGATCAACGCGTCGCTCGTGAAGGCAGGCGGCGACGCGCTCGCGCGCACCGTCTACGGCGACAAGGTGCGGGCGGGCACGACCGAGCTGACCCACGTCCATCATCGCGAGACGGCGCTGTTCCTGATGCAGGGGCGCGCCGATGCGGGCGTGCTGTGGAAGTCCGAAGCGATGTTCCAGGAGCAGGCCGGGCATCCGCTCGGCCACGTCGACATTCCCGCAGACCAGAACACCACCGCGATCTACGCGGGCGCGCTCGTCAAGGACGCGCCGCATCCGGAAGCCGCCCGCCAGTGGCTCGCGTTCATCCGGTCGCCCGAGGCGTTCCGGATCTTCCAGCGCTACGGCTTCGGACGTTACGACGGCAATTCGGGTGCAGCGCCGGTGTCGGCTATCGGCACAAACACTAGCGCCGGCACCGGCACGAGTACGAGTACAAACACGGGAACGAGCACCGGCACCAGCACCAGCACCAGCACCAGCACCAGCACCAGCACCAGCACCAGCACCAGCACCAGCACCAGCACGCAAGCATCGCCGCGCGGCCAGGCCGACGCAAGCTGAGCGCGCTTCGGCACACAACAATGAAATGCACCCCCGCACAGGAGGAGACGTGAACGATTCGATCGTCAAGCCGCGTCGCCGATGCGTTGCCGCATGGCTGGCCGGGTTCGGCCTGCTGTCGGCCATGTCCGGCGCGTACGCGGACGACGCTGCGCTCGGCAAGACCATCGCGACGAATGGCACGACCACCGGCGTGGCAGCCTGCATCGGCTGCCACGGCGCGAACAGCGAAGGCAACGCGGCGGCCGGTTTCCCGCGTCTTGCGGGCGTGCCGGCCGCGTACCTGTCCGCGCAACTGGCCGCGTTTGCCGATGGCAGCCGCCAGAACCCGGTCATGCAGCCGCTCGCGAAGCTGCTGTCCGCGCACGAGCGCGACGCCGTGTCCGCATACTTCGCGTCGCTGCCCGCGCCGCCCGGCATCGCGGCCAGGGACGACGCGCCGGCCGCACCGTCGGACACCGGCGCGTGGATCGCGACGCGCGGCCGCTGGACGCAGGGGCTGCCCGCGTGCGCGCAATGCCACGGGCCCGGCGGGATCGGCGTCGGAACCGCGTTTCCGCCGCTTGCCGGCCAGCCGGCCGCCTATCTCGCGAATCAGTTGAACGGCTGGAAACACGGGATGCGTCCGCCCGGACCGATGGGGCTGATGCCGATGATCGCCAGCAAGCTGTCGGACACGGACATCGACGCCGTGGCCGCCTATTACGCCCATACCAACGCACATACCGACACCGGCATGCCGTCGGCCACTTCGGCATCGCAAGGAGGAACGCCATGACCGATCGATTCCGGTTGCATCGCCGCGCATTGGCCGCGTTGTTGAGCGTGGCTGTCAGCGGACCGGGATTCGCGGCGAGTGATGCGCCGCCCACCGCAGCCGCAGCAGCATCGGCATCCGCGCCCACATCCGGGACCGCAGCCGCAACACCATCGGCATCCGCGCCCACATCCGGAGTAGCAGCCGCATCCGGAGCCGGCACCGCGACGCCGACGCCCGCGAAGCCGTTCACGCCACCCGCCGAATCCGCGCTGCCGAACGACGACTTCGGCAAGACCGTGAAGCTCGGCGAGCAGATCTTCATGCACACGCCCGAATTCGCCGGCAAGTACGTCGGCAACCGACTGACCTGCGCGAGCTGCCACCTCGACGCCGGCCGCCGCGCGGATTCGAGCCCGATGTGGGGCGCCTATCCGCTGTATCCCGCGTACCGGAGCAAGAACGGGCACGTGAACACGTTCGCGGAACGCCTGCAGGGCTGTTTCAGCTACAGCATGAACGGCAAGGCGCCGCCGAACGGCGACCCGATCCTCGTTGCGCTGGAAACGTATTCGTACTGGCTCGCGAAGGGGGCGCCGATCGGCGAGAAGCTGCCCGGGCAAGGCTTCCCGAAACTGCCGCCGCCTGCCCTGAAGGCCGACTACGCGCGCGGCGGCGCGATCTACGCGCAGCACTGCGCGCTGTGCCACGGCGCGGACGGCCAGGGACAATCGAGCGGCGGCAAGACGGTGTTCCCGCCGCTGTGGGGCGCGCGTTCGTTCAACTGGGGCGCGGGCATGGGCGACATCCGGAACGCCGCCGGCTTCATCAAGGCCAACATGCCGCTCGGGCTCGGCGGCACGTTGACCGACCAGCAGGCGTGGGACGTCGCGACGTTCATGGACAGCCAGGAACGTCCGCAAGACCCGCGCTTCACGGGATCGGTCGACGCGACGCGCGCGCGCTTCCACGACAACGCCGACTCGATGTACGGCCGGACCGTGAACGGACACGTGCTCGGCGCGCCCGGCCCGCAGTGAAGCCGTGACCGCGCCGCGCCGGCGCGGTCACGGATGCCAGCGATACACGACGATGCTGGTGCCGTTGTAGTTGTCCTTCGTGATCACGTACTCGCCGGTCGAGCGCAGGTACGCGCGGATCCCGTACATCGAGTCGACGTCGTTGCCGACGTCCATCGCCGACGTGTTCGAGTTGGTCAGCGTCGTGACGAGGGCGCCCGTGTTGAGATCGAACACGTCGACGTTGGGCACGGTATGCACGTACCCGACGAACAGGTAGTGGCCGGCCGCCGCGATCGATTTCGGATTGGCGCTCGTCAGGTTGATCACCGGGTTCGGCGCGGTCGTGTTGCCGGCCTTCCAGCCGTGATAGACCTCGATGTGCCCGTTCATCGCGGTCCAGTCCCAGCTTCCGGCGATGCCCTGCGCGAGGATCATCGTGTCGCTGTCCGACTGGTAGATGATGCGCGTGAGCGGCGCCACCGTGGTCGGCACCGGCGTCGTCGTCGGCTTGCCCCATGACGGCTTGCCGGTCGCGTCGAAGCCCGTCATCGGATAGCGGGTGATGTTGTTCGCGCCGTTGAGGCCGGCCCAGACGTCGCCGTTGCCGTCGATCGCGAAGCCCGCCGTGACCTGCAGCGTCGTGTTGAACGGCTTGCCCGGGAGCGAGCCGGCCGGAATCGCGATGTAGCCGCTCGCCGCGGTGAAGTAATAGAAGTTGAAGTTGCCGGGGTTCTGGCCGGACGCGACAAGGATCCGGTTGCCGCCGACGGTCACGGCCTGGCCGAAGTGCTGGCCGCGCTGGTAGTCCTTCATGTCGAGGCGGGGATCCTTCGGATAGCTGAACGGGTCGATCGTATTCGCGACGAACGTGCCGCCCGCGGTGCCCGAATAGACGTTGTTGCCGCTGAAGAACAGCGTGCCGTCGGTCGCCGGGTCAGGCGCCGCGATCGCCTCGAAGTTCAGCGCCTGCAGCTTCCATTGCAGCGCGCCCGTCGGGCTGTACGAATGGAGGTCGGTGCTGCCGTTGCGCCCGAGATCCCAGCCGCCGCCCCACGCGTTGTTCAGCACGTACAGGTTGCCGCCCGAGTCCTTGCCGATCCCCGCCACGCGCGTGAAGCGCTTGTCACCGACCTGCCCCTTGATGCCCGATGTCGTGTCGAGATAGCCGCCCTGCACGCCGAACGTGCCGGCCAGCAGCGGCAGGCCCGTCAGGCTGTAGACCTTGATGTTCATGTCGGGCCCTTCGTCGCCGACCAGCAGCTGTCCGGCGGGCGCGTCGAAATACAGCGCGGACGGCCGCGACGTCGACGCCATCTGGATCGTGTTCATCGGCGTGCCCGTCGCACTGAACTGCGCGACCACGCCCGCGCTCTTGCGCGCGACCCACAGGTTGCCCGCGGCGTCGAGCGCGAGCGCGCCGGGGCTCTGCACGCCGATATCGCGCTGCCAGACGCCGTCGGTCGTGTACACGCGCACGCGATTACCGTAGAAGTCGCTCACGTAGAGCAGCGTGCCGGCCGTCGCGAGCCCGGAAATCACGTCGGCGTACTGAACGCCTGTCCATACGCTGACCGGAATGCGCAGGTCGCGGGTGTTCGTGGAGCGGTTGTAGCGCCCCACCGACCCGCTGCCGAATGTCCGGTTGTAGCCGAGCGCGACGAAGATCGACGACGCGTTGCCGGTGATCGCGCCGCCCTGGAACTCGTCGTGGATGCCGATCGTGCCGAGACCCTGGCCGTTCTGGTACATCGCCATCCCGCCCGCGTTCTCGTCCCAGCGCGACGACGTATAGATGACGCCCTCCGGCGCCACCCACATCGACCGCGCGCCGTTGCCGACGTGCTGCGCCAGCGTGCCGTACGTATTCGCGAGCCAGTCGGTCGTGTATTGCGCATGGCCGGCCGGCGCGATCACCGCAAATAACGCGCCGAGAAATGCTGCTCGCAATTGTTTACTTAACATGAGATTTGGCTCCAGACTGTCGTTTCGTGAATAGTTAAATCACGGAACATGAAACATGGGTGATTGCTGCCAGCATTTTCGTCGCGCTCATGACGAATTGTGGGCGACATGCGGGCGGCCGTGTCGGCCTTTTTCTACAAGCATTGTCATTGCTCTGAGCGGCCGTGACGGCGGACGTTCATACGCCAATTTTTTTCGGCATTTTCTTCCGCTTCATTCAGGCAATCTGGTCATTTTTTCGCATTGCCATGCATTCCATTTTTCTTCCGGATAATTGGCGCCATCATTTCAAAACAGAAATCGAAATGAAAGCAAAAATTAATCTGACGGAAGCCTGTTTTTTTAGGGAGTGCTCCGGTATCGGTGAATGACCGGCCGCCGCGGTGGCGGGAGTATGCGTGGGGTTCGAGACGCGATCGTGACGAAGGAGGCGATCGGGGTAACGCCGCGGATCGGCGCGCGCGCGTCGACGGATGGGCCACGAGAGGCGCACGATGCATCACCGGGCGCCGTGATTGCCGTCCGGTCAAGCGATGTGGTGAAGTGCGCGAGCGTGTCAGACAAACGATGCACCACCTCTGCTTCGACGTGCGCGCCACTCATTGGACGACACGCAACGAATTGACGACAATCCCCTCTCCGCCCCTCGACTCCCGCCCATGAAAATCGCCGCGCTCTCCGACATCCACGGTAACCTGGCTGCCCTCGACGCCGTGCTCGACGACATTCGCCGGCGCGGCGCCGACGTGATCGTCAATCTCGGCGACATCCTGTCCGGCGCGCTTTACCCGCGCGAAACGGCCGACCGCCTGATGCCGCTCGGCCTGCCGACCATCAAGGGCAATCACGAGCGTCAAGTGCTGGCCGGCAATCGCGAATCCATGCGCCTGTCCGACCGCCTGGCGCACGACACTTTGCGCGACGATCAGCTCGCGTGGATCGCCAGCCTGCCCGCCCAATTGATGCTCGACGACGTGCTATTGGTCCACGGCACCCCGGACAGCGACGTCGACTACTTCCTCGAAACCGTCACCGCATCCGGATGCCGCGCGGCCACGCCCGACGAAGTCGCGCGGCGCGCAGGCGATGCATCGGCGTCGCTGATCCTGTGCGGGCACACGCACGTGCCGCGCGCGATCACGCTCGCCGACGGACGCACGATCGTCAATCCGGGCAGCGTCGGCCTTCAGGCCTATGAAGACGATCTGCCGTTCCCGCACAAGATCGAAACGGGCTCGCCGCATGCGCGCTACGCGATGGCGTCACGCACGGCGTCCGGCTGGGCCGTCGAATTCCACGCAGTCGAATACGATTGGGACGCAGCAGCAGCAGCCGCGGAATCGATCGGACGCCACGAATGGTCCGTCGCGCTGCGCACCGGACGGTGCTGACGCGCAATGCACGCCCACGGCTCGGGGGCGGAGCCGGGCAGCCGGACGGATCCGTCACGACGTGCACCGGACCGCGCTGACACACGCATCGCTCCCCGCGCAGCACCGCGTCGCCCCGGCAACGCCCAACACGAACGACAATCGCATCGGCATCGCACGCCACTTCAACCATCGGGAAACCAACCACCATGCCGGTTCCATCGCAGCTTCTTTTCCTGCCGGGTGCATCGGGCAGCACCGCATTCTGGCAACCGCTCGCCGATCAGCTCACCCACCCGGCCGCGCGACGGATCGTCGGCTATCCGGGCTTCGGTGCGGAGCCCGGCGATCCGGACGTCCGCGATTTCGACGGCCTCGTGCGACGCGTGCTGCGACACATCGACCAGCCGACGGCGGTGATCGCCCAATCGATGGGCGGCGTGATCGCGCTGCGCGCGGCGCTCGAGAAACCGGAACTCGTCACGCATCTGGTGCTGACAGTGACGTCCGGCGGGCTCGACATGCAGGGCCTGGGCGCACAGGAGTGGCAGACCGGTTTCGTCAACGCGAACCCGCATCTGCCGGACTGGTTCGTCACGTTCCGCGCCGATCTGTCGGCGGAGCTGGGCCGAATCGCGCAGCCGACGCTGCTGCTGTGGGGCGATGCGGATCCGATCAGCCCGGTCGCGGCCGGCCGGCGTCTGCTCGAGCGGCTGCCCGACGCGCGGCTGCACATTGTCGAAGGCGGCCAGCACGATCTCGCCGCCGTGCATGCGCGTGAACTCGCGCCGCTCGTCGACACGCACCTGCGGCAAAGCCCGCGCTAATCGAGACTCCGCAACACCAGCCGCGCCTCGAGCCCGCCTTCGGGCCGGTTCCGCAACGTCAGCACGCCGCCCATCGCGAGCGCGAGCTGCCGCGCGATCGCGAGCCCGAGCCCGGTGCCGCCCGTCTCGCGATTGCGCGACGTCTCGATGCGCCGGAACGGCTCGAACACCGCTTCGAGCAGATCGTCCGGAACCCCGGGCCCGCTGTCGCGCACCGTGACGACCGCGCCGCCGTCGGGCGCGGCCGTCACGTCGATGTCGGCCGAGCCCGCGAATTTCAGCGCATTGTCGACGAGGTTCCCGACGATGCGGCGCAGCGCCTGCGGGCGCGTGACGAGCGCGATCGGCACGCGGCTTTGCAACGCGACCACCTGCCCCGCGTCGACGTAATCGCACACGATGCTGTCGAGCAGCGCGTCGAGGTCGATGCGGCGCGCCGCCTCCGCGCCGCCGTGCAGCGTCCGCGCATATGCCACGCCCTCCTTCACGAGCGTTTCCATCTCGATCAGGTCCTGGCGCAGCTTCGCGCCCTGCGTGTCGTCGTCCATCACGTCGACGCGCAGCCGCATCCGCGTGATCGGCGTCTGCAGGTCGTGCGAGATCGACGCGAGAATCTGCATGCGCTCGGCCATGTACTGCGCGATGCGTTCCTGCATCGCGTTGAACGCACGCGCCGCGCGCGCGACTTCCGACGGGCCGTCCTCGCTCAGCCGCTCGGCCTTCAGGTCCGGGCCGAGCGCATCGGCGGCCTGCGCGAGCTGCTTCAGCGGCCGCGTCGCGAGCCGCACCGCGAGCCAGCAGCACGCGGCGAGCACCGCGAGCTGCAGCACGAGCACCAACGGCAGCCAGCCCGACATCGGCACCGTCGACATCGGATGAATGTCGATCGTCAGCGGCGACCCGTCGGTCAGCCGCAGATGCACCTGAAGATGTTCGCGGTCGCCGGGAATCGCGTTCGCGGTCAGCGGATACGCGCCGCCGATGCCGTCCGAGATCGACTGCTCGACACGCGCCGACAGCCGCGCCTCCGGCGGCGTACCGGTCTCGCCCGGCCCGAGAATGAACTGGTAGCTGCGCCGCGCGAGCCGCGGCAGCCATGCCGCGCGTTCGCCGGCCGGCAGATGGTCGAGCAGCGCGACCGAGCTCGCGACCTCGCGCTCGATGTAGCCCATCATCATGTTGGTCGTCGCTTGGTCGCGTTCCGTCAGCGTGAGCCAGAACGACAGCGCCTGCGCGAGCGCAAGGCCGACGCACAGGATCAGCGCGAGCCGCGCGAACAGCGTGCGCGGCCACCGCCACATCGCGCGCGGCGTCATGGCGTGCCTTCGACGACGGTAACCGCCGCCGAGAACACATAGCCCTCGTTGCGCAGCGTCTTGATGTAGCGCGGCTCGCGCGCGCCGTCGCGCAGCCGCTGCCGCAGCCGGCTGACGAGCAGGTCGATCGAGCGGTCGAACGGATCGGACTGCCGCCCCTGCGTGAGATTCAGCAGCTGGTCGCGCGTCAGCACGCGCTGCGGATGATCGAGGAACACGCGCAACAGCCGGTACTCGGCGCCGCTCAGCGCGACCAGCGTGCCGTCGGTGTCGAGCAGGTGCCGCCCGGTCGTATCGAGGCGCCATTCGCCGAAGCCGAGCATCTCGGCCGTCTCCGTCACCTGCATGCCGGGCGGCAGCATCCGCGTGCGGCGCAGCACCGAGCGGATGCGCGCGAGCAGCTCGCGCACCGCGAACGGTTTCGCGAGGTAGTCGTCGGCGCCCATCTCGAGACCGACGATGCGGTCGGTCTCTTCGCTGCGCGCGGTCAGCATCAGCACCGGCACCGCGCGGAACTTGCCGGCGCGCAGCTCGCGGCACAGCACGAGGCCGTCCTCGCCGGGCAGCATCAGGTCCAGCACGATCAGGTCGGGCGCGCCGCTGTCGAGCACGGCGCGCATCTCGCGCCCGTTCGCGGCCAGCGATACGCGCATGCCGTTCTTCTCGAGGTAGCCGGCGATCAGCTCGCGGATGCCGCGATCGTCGTCGACGATCAGCACGTGGTCGGTCTTGTCCATGGCAGGAATCATACTCGCGGCGTGTGCCGCACAAATGTCCGGTTCTCCGGCTGCCGCCGGCGCGTGCCGCGCGGCGCCGGACGGGCGATATCCGCTTTATACCGCAGGCGGCGCACCCGTTTGTATCCCACTGTATCCGGCCCGGCCGCGGATACATGACATTGCACATGGGGGGTTTTGCGGACACATGTCCGATACGTCAGCGCGGCTCAATACGGTCTGTCGAAACTGCGAACGTCCGCCACCGGCACCGGCCGGCAACGGCGTCGCTCTCCGGAGGAACCTGCCATGTTCACACGCCTGAAGACCGCCGCCACCGTCACCGCCCTCGCCGCGATCGCCGCCACCGCCGCACTGGCTGCGTTTGCGGACACACGGGGCCAAACCGTGTCGCCGATGCCCGCCGCCGGCGCACCGGCCCCCGAACTCGCCGGCATCGAGCGCTGGCACAACAGCGCGCCGCTGACGCTCGGCCAGCTGCGCGGCAAGGTCGTGCTCGTCGATTTCTGGACGTACTCGTGCATCAACTGCATCCACACGATCCCGCACGTGAACGACTGGTACCGCAAATACCGCGACCAGGGCCTCGTCGTGATCGGCGTGCATACGCCCGAATATCCGTTCGAGCGCGACGCGCACAACGTCGCGGACGCGATCGGGCGCTTCGGGATCCACTTCCCGGTCGCGCAGGACAACCGCTACGACACGTGGAACGCGTACGGCAACCAATACTGGCCCGCGCTGTACCTGATCGACGGGAACGGGCATATCGTCTACACACGCTTCGGCGAAGGCGATTACGACAAGACCGAGGCGGCGATTCGTGATGCGCTCGCGCAAGCCACGAAAACCGCGCAGAACGCGTCGGGGCCGCACGACGCGTCGCGCACGCAGTAGTCGCCGGTCACGGCGAAGACACGAGCAGACACGCGCACCCCGCATCGCTCCGAAGCTACGCTTCGACAGGGGTGCGCCGATACCGTCCGCCCCCCAGCGCGCTCATTCCCGCAGTCATTCCCGCTTCGCGTCAGCCTCCGCGAGCATCGCATCGCCAATCCGGCGCTCGCCGCGCGCGACGAGCGCCTCGCCCGCCCCCCGAATATCATCCGCCGCCTTGTTCTGGCTGAGCTTGCGCTTGCCGACGAGCCGCGTGATCTCGATCTGCAGCCCGACGATCGACTGCAGCATCGTGTCGAGATAGTCCTTCGGCGCATCGCCCATCTTCCACGGCTCGGGCTGCGGCGCTTCGTGCGTGCGCGTGAGCCGCGCGACCAGGCCGCGCACGAACTTCTCGTCGTCGCGCACGGTGATCCGGCCATGCGCGTGCACGACGACGTAGTTCCATGTCGGCACCTGCCGGTGCGTCGCGTGCTTGCTCGGATACCAGTTCGGCGAAATGTACGCGTCCCCCGCGCGGAAGATCACGAGCACCTCGTCGCCGTTCGCGACGTCCTGCCAGACCGGATTCGCGCGCGCGACGTGCGCATGCAGCTCGCCGAGCCCGCCGTCGCCAGCGACCAGCTCGAACGGGATGTGATTCGCGTCGAGCCCGTTGCGGCCGTGCGTGACCAGGCTGCCGAACGGAAACTGCACGATCAGCGCATGCAGCGTGTCGAGATCGGATTCGTCGAAATGGGCAGGGACGTACATGAGGGCTCCACAGTCGGGCAAAGGTCCAGAGACGCACGGGTTCGAACCCGTCATGCGACGATTGTGGGCGCAAACTGGTTTATGCTGAAGAGCCGGTTTGTAACATTTTCAGCGAACCAGAATCATGGCAAGAATTGCCCGGATCATCGAAATCCCGTCGCTCGGCGCGCTCGACCGCGCGGCCGGCAACCTGAGCCGCCAGCTCGCGCAGGCGCTGCGGGACGCGGTCCGCCACGGCGACATCCGGCCCGGCGACGCGCTGCCGTCCACGCGCGTGCTGGCGGCGGCGCTGCAGGTCGCGCGCGGCACGGTCGTCGATGCCTACGCGCAATTGATCGCCGAGGGCTTCCTCGAGTCGCGCGGCGGCGCGGGCACGCACGTCGCGCACGCGCTGGCCGAGCCGGCGGCGCCCGTCGAACCGGTGGCCGCGCGCCGCCGGCCGGCCCGCGCCAGCCTGCCCGAGCCGGCCACCGCATTCGCGCGGATCGCGCAGGAATTCGCGCCGCTGCCGGCGGTGCCGTTCGCGATCTCGGTGCCCGTCGGCCTGACCGCGCCCGACGACATCTGGCGCCGGCTCGGCAACCGGCTGCGCGCACGCGGCGCCGGCGCGCCGTCCGGCTATGCCGATCCGCACGGCGCGCGGCCGCTGCGCGAAGCGATTGCCGACTATGTGCGCAAGTCGCGCTCGGTCCGTTGCGAACCCGATCAGGTGATCGTCACGAGCGGCACCCAGCAAGGGCTCCATCTCGCGTGCCAGGTGCTGCTCGGCGCGAACGACCAGACCTGGGTCGAGAATCCCGCGTACCGCGGCATCACCGCGCTGCTGGAAAGCACGGGCCGGCGCGACGCGATGGTGCGCGTGCCGGTCGACGACGAAGGCATCGACGTCGACGCGGGGATCCGGCTCGCGCCGCATGCGCGCGCCGCGTTCGTCACGCCGTCGCACCAGTACCCGCTCGGGATGCCGATGAGCATGGCGCGGCGCAACGCGCTGCTCGCGTGGGCGCGCGCGAATCGCGCGTGGATCGTCGAGGACGACTACGACAGCGAACTGCGCTACGAGGGCTATCCATTTCCGTCGCTGCAAGGGCTCGACCCCGATCGCGTGATCTACCTCGGCACGTTCAGCAAGATCCTGTTCCCGTCGCTGCGGCTCGGCTACGTGATCGCACCGGACGATCTCGTCGCCGCGTTCTGCGGCGCGCGCGTGCTGATGGATCGCCATGCGCCGACCGCCGACCAGCACGTGCTGGCGGCCTTCATGGCCGAAGGCCATCTCGACCGGCACATCCGCCGCGTGCGCGCCGTGTACGCGGACCATCGCGCGCAACTGATCGACACGCTCGGCAAGCGGCTGCCGAAGCGGCTCGCGTGGCTGCAGCCCGGCGACCAGGGGATGCACGTCGTGCTGTGGCTTGCGAACGGCATCGACGACCGCGCGGTCGTTGCGCGTGCGGAGGAAGCCGGTGTCGCGGTGCGCGCGGTGTCGCCGATGTTCGCGCCCGGTACGGGCCGCCCGGGGCTCGTGCTCGGGTTCGGCGGCTTCAGCCGCGCGCAGATCGAAACGGCTGCGCAACGGCTCGCCGATGTGATTGCGGCGGCCGGCGCGGCGCGCATGTGAGACGAGAATACTCGTCAATCATCGGCAACGAACTGGGCAGAGGAGGTTCGAAGGATCAGCGTGTCACGATGGCGTCGACGACCGAAATGATCTGCTGCGCCGCGATCTTGACATGCTGTTCGAGCAGCTTCGCACCGCGTTTCGCATCGCGCTTCCTGCATGCTTCGATCAGTTCCATGTGCTCCTGATGCGACTGCTCGCGAATCGGAACCTGGACGACCTGAAAACGGAAATACCTGTCGCTGCGATCGTGCAGCACACGCAGCATTTGAAGCGTGATGTCTTTCTGGGCCGGCATATAGAGCGTTTCGTGGAGACGCCAGTTCAATTGCCCCCACTCGCCCGAATCGGCCTCGTCCATTTCCTTGACGAGCCGTTCCGCCTTCGCGATCTCGGCATCCGTGATCCTCGGAATCGCTTCGGCAAAAATCCATGGCTCCAGGCGGAGACGAATGTCGAACGTCTCACGCACTTCTTCGATCGACAGTTCGGCCACGTACGCACCCTTGTGCGGCACGCTGGTCAGCAGCCCTTCGGCGGTCAGACGCGTGATGGCTTCGCGGATCGGCACACGACTCACGCCGAGTTCGTCCGCGAGCGCCTCCTGACGCACCACCTCGCCCGGCGC
Organism: Burkholderia sp. MR1-5-21; assembly: GCF_053427715.1. NCBI lineage: Bacteria > Pseudomonadati > Pseudomonadota > Betaproteobacteria > Burkholderiales > Burkholderiaceae > Burkholderia > Burkholderia sp. MR1-5-21. The sequence goes on along the minus strand of NZ_JBSAXD010000050.1, from coordinate 1,473 downwards.
AAGCTCGCCGCTCAAGATGCGCTGCCGGATCGCCGTCGTCACCAGTTCGACGGTGGTCGGCCGAACGATTTTTCGGGTGGTTTCGGCGGCAATCGCTTCCGCCGCGCCGGACTCTTCTGCACGGCGTTTCTTGGCTGTGACCGGGGACATGATGGACTGACTCAGGATGCTCGATATAGCTGGCATCGTAGCACGACGTTGGCTTTAGGATCCAAAATCCAACTTAGCCGGAACATGTGCATTTTCCGGGGTCGACACGTCGGCTCCTCACCGATTCCCGCGCCGTGAGCCAGTCGATCCCGGCAACTTACTTGAGCAAGAAGCCCTTCGCGAGCGGATCGCGATCGTCGACGAATATCGTGTTGTGCCCCGTCACGCGCGCCCACCCTTCGATGCTCGGAATGATGGCGTCGAATTCGCCCACCTTGGTTGCCTCTTCCGGAATACCCGTGAAGAGCGTGCCGATGATGCTCTCGTGGACGAAACGCTCACCGATCTTCAGCTTGCCCTTGCCGACCAGATGCGCCATCCGCGCCGACGTGCCGGTGCCGCACGGCGAACGATCGATGGCCTTGTCTCCATAGAACACCGCATTGCGCGCGCTCGCACCTTCAACGGTCGGTTCCCCCGTCCACATCACGTGGCTCAGTCCGCGGATCTCTGCCTTTTCCGGATGGACGAACTGGTATTTCTCATTGGCCTTCTGCCTCAGGACCGGACTCAAACGCTGGATGTCCGACGGCTTCAACGCATGCAGACCAGCGTAGTTCGCCTGCGGCTCGACGATCGCGTAGAAGTTGCCGCCGTATGCGACGTCAAACCGGATTTCGCCAAGACCCTCCACTTCCACACTGAGATCCGTCGAATGCAGGAACGACGGCACGTTGATGAGCTGAACGGAGTCGACGTGATCGCCGCTCATCTTGTACTTCGCAACCACCAGACCGGCTGGCGTATCGAGCCGCAGCACGCCCGGCTCGCGCGGACGCACCAGCCCGTGTTCGATAGCCGACGTCACCGTCCCGATCGTTCCATGACCGCACATGGGCAGGCACCCGCTCACTTCGATGAACAGGATGGCGACGTCGCAATCCGGGCGTGTCGGCGGGTACAGAATGCTGCCCGACATCACTTCGTGCCCACGCGGTTCGAACATCAGCGCAGTCCGGATCCAGTCGAACTCCCGTTCGAAATGCGCCCGTCGCTCGATCATGTTCTGGCCCTCGAGTTGGGGCGCCCCGCCCGCGACAACCCGAACCGGGTTACCGCAGGTATGTCCGTCGATACAGAAAAAAGTCGATTTCATCAGTTGCTCCGTCTGGTTCCAACGGAAATGCGCGCCCGGCGGCCCGCATTTCGCCCGTGTTTATTCACCAAGATACGCCGCTCGCACCTTCGGATCGTCGAGCATCTGCTTCGCATCGCCTTCCATCGTCACCGTGCCCGAGTCCATCACGTAGCCGCGGTCGGCCA